>NZ_JFYX01000016.1:0-72188 GCF_000632245.1 Pseudomonas sp. RIT357 | reverse complement strand
GGGTACGGGCGAGGAAGGGCATGGCAGCTCACAGATGGTTACCTGTGAGCACCTTAGCGCATTTTTTGTAGCGAGCGGGTTGCTCGCTACAACCCGCCGGCTGTTCGCATCAGCGCTTTTTGCGCACCAGCTTCATCACCACCACAAAGAACACCGGCACGAACACCACCGCCAACGTCGCGGTAATCATCCCGCCAATCACGCCCGTACCAATCGCCTGCTGGCTTGCCGAACTGGCCCCGGTGGCAATCGCCAATGGCACCACGCCGAGAATAAACGCCAGCGAGGTCATGATGATCGGCCGCAGGCGCAAGCGCGCAGCCTTCAACGTGGCTTCGATCAGGTCTTCTCCCTGGTCATACAGGTCCTTGGCGAACTCGATGATCAAAATCGCGTTCTTCGCCGACAAGCCGATGATGGTGATCAAGCCGACCTTGAAAAACACATCGTTGGGCATGCCCCGCAAGGTTACCGCCAGTACTGCGCCGAGCACGCCCAGTGGCACCACCAGCAACACCGAGGTCGGGATCGACCAGCTTTCATACAGCGCGGCCAGGCACAGGAACACGATCAGCAGCGACAGGCCCAGCAGGATCGGTGCCTGTGCGCCGGACAAGCGTTCCTGCAACGACAGCCCGGTCCATTCCTGACCCAGGCCCGCTGGCAGTTGGCTGACCAGGCGCTGGATTTCCTCCATCGCCTCGCCGGTGCTGTGCCCGGGGGCGGCCTCGCCGGAAATGGCGATGGCTGGGTAGCCGTTATACCGCGTCAGTTGCGCCGGGCCTTGGGTCCATTTGGCTTCGACAAATGCCGACAGCGGCACCATTTTCCCGGCGTTATTACGCACGTTGATTTTCATCAGGTCCGCCACCTGGCTGCGCTGGTCGCCTTCGGCTTGCACCACCACGCGCTGCATGCGGCCCTGGTTGGGGAAGTCGTTGACGTAGGCCGAGCCAATCGCCGACGACAGCACATTCCCCACATCCGCAAACGACACGCCCAAGGCGTTGGCTTGCTTACGGTCCACTTCCAACTGCACTTGCGGCGCTTCGGCCAGGGCGCTTTCGCGCACGTTGGCCAGGATCGGGCTTTTCTCGGCTGACGCCAGCAACTCGCTGCGCGCTGCCATCAACGCTGCATGGCCGACGCCACCGCGGTCCTGCAGGCGGAACTCGAAACCGCTGGACGTGCCCAGGCCGTCCACTGGTGGTGGCAGCACTGAGTACGCAATCGCGTCTTTCAATTCGCTGAACGCCATATTGGCCCGCTCAGCAATAGATGCGGCCGAATCCTCGCTGCTGCGCTCGGACCAATCCTTCAAGGTGGTAAACGCCAACGCGGCGTTCTGCCCCGAACCGGAGAAGCTGAAGCCCATGATCATGGTGGTGTCACCCACCCCAGGCTCCTCGGCGTTGTGCGCTTCGATCTGCTCGGCGACCTGCACCGTGCGGTTTTTGCTCGCGCCCGGCGGCAGCTGAATATCGGTGATGGTGTAGCCCTGGTCTTCCACCGGCAGGAACGAGGCGGGCAGGCGCATGAACATCAGGCCCAGGCCCACCAGCAGCACCAGGTAGATCAGCAGGTAGCGGCCGCTGCGCTTGAGGGCATAGGCCACCCAGCCTTCATAGCGGTCGGTGAGTTGCTCGAAGCGTTTGTTGAACCAGCCGAAGAAACCGCCCTTGGCATGGTGCTCGCCCTTGGCTATCGGCTTGAGCAGGGTGGCGCACAAGGCCGGGGTCAAGGTCAGGGCGAGGAATGCCGAGAACAGGATCGAAGTGGCCATCGACAGCGAGAACTGCTGGTAAATCACCCCCACTGAGCCCGCCATGAACGCCATCGGCAGGAACACCGCCACCAGCACCAGGGTAATGCCGACGATGGCGCCGGTGATTTGGCCCATGGCTTTCTTCGTCGCGTCCTTGGGCGAGAGGCCCTCGGTGACCATGATCCGTTCGACGTTCTCCACCACCACAATCGCATCGTCCACCAAAATGCCGATGGCCAGCACCATGCCGAACATGGTCAGCACGTTGATCGAGAAACCCAGCAACAGCATCGTGGCAAAGGTGCCCATCAGCGCAATCGGTACCACCAGGGTGGGGATCAGCGTGTAGCGCACGTTCTGCAGGAACAGGAACATCACCGCAAACACCAGCGCCATGGCCTCCAGCAAGGTGTAGACCACCTTGGTGATCGAGACTTTGACGAAGGGCGAGGTGTCGTACGGAATCTTATATTCCACATTGGCCGGGAAGTAGCGTGACAGCTCATCCATCTTCGCCCGCACCAGGGTCGCGGTGTTCAGCGCGTTGGCACCGGGCGCCAGTTGCACGCTGACGGCGGTGGATGGCTTGCCGTTCAGGCGCGTGGAGAACTGGTATTCCTGGCTGCCGATTTCTACCCGCGCCACGTCGCCGACGCGAACGGTGGAACCGTCCGGATTGGCCTTGAGCACGATGTCGGCGAACTCCGCCGGGGTGGAAAGCTGGCCCTTGACCAGGATAGCCGCCGTGATTTCCTGGGTCTTGGTGCCCGGCAAATCACCAATACTGCCAGCGGAAACCTGGGCGTTCTGCGCGCTGATCGCGTTGTTGACGTCGGCCGGGGTCAGGTTGAAACCGATCAGCTTCTGCGGGTCGATCCAGATGCGCATGGCCCGTTCGGCGCCGTACAACTGCGCCTTGCCCACGCCGTCCAGGCGCTTGAGTTCGTTCATTACGTTGCGCGCGAGGTAATCGCTGAGCGCTACGTCATCGAGCTTGCCGTCACTGGAGGTCAGGGTCACCAGCAGCAGGAAACCCGCGGAGACTTTTTCTACCTGCAAGCCTTGCTGGGTCACCGCCTGGGGCAGGCGTGGCTCCACGGCCTTGAGCCTGTTCTGCACATCGACCTGGGCCATTTCTGGGTCGGTGCCGGGTTGGAAGGTGGCGGTGATGGTGGCCGAACCCAGGCTGCTCTGGGATTCGAAGTACAGCAAGTGATCGGCGCCGTTAAGCTCCTGCTCGATCAGGCTGACCACGCTTTCATCCAGGGTCTGGGCCGAGGCGCCAGGGTACACCGCGTAGATCTCGACTTTCGGCGGCGCCACGTTGGGGTACTGGGCCACCGGCAACTGCGGGATGGCGAGTAAACCGGCCAGGAGGATAAACAGGGCAACCACCCACGCGAAGATCGGGCGGTCAATAAAGAACTGCGGCATGGTCGAATAATCCTTATTGGCGGGAAGCCTGAGCGAGTGGCGTCGGGCTGTCGTCTACCTGGACTTTTTCACCGGGGCGCGCGTGTTGCAGGCCTTCGACGACGATGCGATCACCGGGCTTGAGGCCGCTGCTGACGATCCAGCGATCGTCGATCACCGCACCCAATTGCACCGGTTGCTGGCTGACGGTCTGCTCGGCATCCACCAGCAGCACCATCGGGATACCGGCACTGTCACGGCTGATAGCGCGTTGCGGCACGCTGATGCCTTGTTTGTCGACCGCTTGCTCCAGGCGCACTCGCACGAAGCTGCCGGGCAACAGGTCGAGGTCCGGGTTGGGGAACTCGCTGCGCAGAATGATCTGCCCGGTGCCGGGGTCGACGCTGATGTCGGCGAAGAGCAATTTACCCGGCAGCGGATACAGGCTGCCGTCGTCTTGGATCAGCGTGGCCTTGGCCTGGTCCTGACCGACCTGCTTCAGGCTGCCGGCGCGGAAGGCGCGGCGCAGGTCGTTCAGTTCGCGGGTGGATTGAGTGAGGTCAGCGTGAATCGGGTCCAGTTGCTGGATGATCGCCAGGGGCGTGGCCTCGTTCTGGCCGACCAGTGCGCCTTCGGTCACCAGCGCCCGGCCGATACGCCCGGAAATTGGGGCCGTCACAGTGGCATATCCCAGGTTCAACTTGGCGCGTTCGACGGCGGCTTTATTGGCGGCGACTTCGGCGTTGGTCTGGCGCAGGTTGGCGCGGGCGTTGTCGTAGTCCTGGCCGCTGATGGCGTTGTCTTCCACCAATTGGCTGTAGCGCTGCTCTTGCAGGCGCGCCTGGAACGCGTTGGCTTGGGCCTTGCTCAGGTTGGCCTGGGCGCTGTCGAGATCGGCCTTGAACGGGGCCGGGTCGATGCGAAACAGCACGTCGCCCTGTTTGACGTCGTGGCCTTCCTTGAATACCCGCTGCATCACCACGCCGGCCACCCGCGCGCGCACTTCGGCCACACGCGGCGCGGCGATGCGTCCGCTCAGCTCGCTGGTGATGGACAGAGGCTTGGCCTCAAGGGTTTCGATGCGCACTTTGGCCAGGGGCATTTCCGGCGCTTCCGCGGCTGATTTGTCACAAGCACTCAGGGCTAGCGTCAGGGCCAACAGGCAAAACGGCGCAAACAGATTCTTCGACATGCTCTTATCCCAATAGTGACTGGCGCATCCTAAGTTCACCTGCGCCGCGGTGCTGTGAAGCTGTGTAGGTGGTCTGTGAAGAAATGTAAGGTGCGGCGCGCGGGGCGCCGAGGGCGTATATCCTTGCACAACCTTGCAAAAACTGACGATCCAATGTGGGAGGGGGCTTGCCCCCGGTAGCGGTGAATCAGTCAACGACTCTGCATCTGAAGCACCGCCAACGGAGGCAAGCCTCCTCCCACATTGGATTTGTGTACGACCTATCACTGTATTTTTTGGAAACACCTTCATGCCCAACATCCTCCTGGTGGAAGACGACGCCGCACTCTCGGAGCTGATTGCAAGCTACCTGGAGCGCAATGGCTATCACGTCAGTGTGCTCAGCCGTGGCGACCACGTACGGGAACGCGCACGCCTCAATCCGCCGGACTTGGTGATCCTCGACCTCATGCTGCCGGGTCTCGACGGCCTGCAAGTGTGCCGCCTGCTGCGCGCCGATTCGGCAGGGCTGCCGATCCTGATGCTCACCGCTCGCGACGACAGCCACGACCAGGTGTTGGGTCTGGAAATGGGCGCCGACGACTATGTGACCAAACCCTGCGAGCCGCGCGTGCTATTGGCCCGCGTGCGTACCTTGCTGCGGCGCAGCAGTTTGTCGGAGCCCCAGGTGGCCAACGATCAGATCCACATGGGCAACCTGTGCATCGACCTGTCGGAGCGCACCGTGGTGTGGCGCGAGCAGCCGGTGGAGCTGTCCAGCGGCGAATACAACCTGCTGGTGGTGTTGGCGCGGCATGCCGGTGAAGTGCTCAGCCGCGACCAGATCCTGCAACGCCTGCGCGGGATCGAGTTCAACGGCACCGACCGCTCGGTAGACGTGGCCATCTCCAAGCTGCGCCGCAAGTTCGACGACCATGCCGGCGAGGCGCGCAAGATCAAGACCGTGTGGGGCAAGGGCTACCTGTTCAGCCGTTCCGAGTGGGAATGCTGAGCCATGTTTCGTGTACTGCTGCGCCTCTACCTGATCACCATCGTCACCTACAGTGCGGCGATTTACCTGATTCCCAAACTGGTCATTCAGCTGTTCGAACACCGTTACCTGGATTACAACATTGAGCAGTCCCGTGGCCAGCAAACCCTCATCGTCAAGCAATACCTGCGGGCGCCGGTGGAGCGTTGGTCCCAGGTCACCGAGCAACTGGGCCGCGACTTTGCGCCGCTCAAAGTGCAACTGCTGCTGCGTCAGGACGCCAGCTATACCCCGCAAGAAGCCAAGCTGCTGGAGCAGGGCAAGCCGGTGATTCGCCTGGGAGAATGGGGCTGGATGGAAGAGATCAGCTCGCCGCTCAACCAGCAGTTCGTGGTCAAGCTGACCATCCCGCCAGACCCGCTGGACATGAACCTGCTGTACTGGTCGATGAATGTGCTGATCGGCGCGGCGTTGCTCGCCTGCCTGCTGTTCTGGCTGCGTCCGCACTGGCGTGATCTGGAACGCCTGAAAAGCACCGCCGCTCAACTCGGCAAGGGCAACCTGGCCGAGCGCACCCGTATTCCGCCCAGCTCCAACATCGGCAGCCTGGCGGCGGTGTTCGACACCATGGCCGACGACATCGAACACCTGCTCAACCAACAGCGAGACCTGCTCAACGCCGTCTCCCATGAACTGCGCACGCCGTTGACGCGCCTGGATTTCGGCCTGGCCCTTGCGCTGTCCGAAGACTTGCCCGAGGCCAGTCGCGAACGTCTGCACGGCCTGGTGGCGCATATTCGTGAGCTGGATGAATTGGTGCTGGAGTTGCTCTCCTACAGCCGCCTGCAAAACCCGGCGCAATTGCCGGAGCGGGTCGAGGTGGTGCTCGATGAGTTTATCGACAGCGTGTTGGGCAGCGTCGACGACGAGCTGGAAAACCCCGAGATCGTCATCGATGTCGTGCTTGATTGCGCTGTAGAACGCTTCAGCCTCGACCCGCGCCTCACCGCCCGTGCCTTGCAGAACCTGCTGCGCAACGCCACGCGTTACTGCGACAAGCGCATCCAGGTGGGGGTCAAGGTGTGTCCCAAGGGCTGTGAAATCTGGGTGGATGACGATGGCATCGGCATCCCGCTGGACCAGCGTGAACGTATCTTCGAACCGTTCTATCGCCTCGACCGCAGCCGCGACCGCAGCACCGGCGGCTTCGGCCTGGGTCTTGCGATCAGCCGCCGCGCCCTGGAAGCCCAGGGCGGGACGTTGACCGCCCAGGCGTCGCCGTTGGGTGGTGCGCGGTTTCGCGTGTGGCTGCCCAGCCTCGGTTGATCAGAGCACCTTGACCGCGCGGCCGATGGCCTGGATCGGCCCGGTGGGTTTGCCGGTCGGCGAGCCGCTCGGGTCTTCCAGGGTCAGTTCGAACAATTGGTTAGGCGACAGCGGCGGCAGCCTGTCCAGCGGCAGCGACAGGGTTTGCCCCGGCTTGACCAGCCCCAGGGACACGGGGGCTTGCCAGCCATCACCCTTGGTCCAGAACTGCAGCGCCTTGTCCGCCGGGACTTCCATCACGCCCAACGGGATCAACTGAATCTGCTGATTGTTGCTGGCCTGGATCACCCAGCCGGGCGCCTGGCTTTGGGGGGCCACCAGCACCACCACAAAGGCGGGGTCCGCGATGGGCGGGCGGGTCAGTAATAACGTCGCCAGCACCACGCTTGCCGCCAGCCCGGCACCGGCCAGGCCGCGCCACAAGGCCAGCAGGTTCCACCACGGTACGTCGGCGTCCGGGGTCGCGGTGTTACGTTCGATGCGCCGCCATAACTGCGCCGAGGGCAACACCGGCTCGGCCAACGCGGTCAGGGGCAGCAGGCGCTGCTCCCAGGCATCCACCGCCGCGCGTAACTCGGCATCGTGGGGCAGGCGTTGTTCCACGTCGGCCCGTTGCTCGGCGGGCAGGGTGCCCAGCACGTATTCGCTGGCCAGTTCGTCCAAGGGGTTGTTCATGCCATGCACTCCCGCAGCGCGGCGAGGCTACGTTTGATCCAGGCTTTGACGGTCCCCAGGGGGGTGTCCAACCTCGAAGCGATTTCGCTATGGGAATAGCCGTCGACATACGCATGCAGGATGCACGTGCGGCGGGCCGGATCGAGCTGCTCCAGGCAGGTGTGGATCTGCCCGGAACGCGCGGAAAACTCAAAGGTGTCGGCGGGCGCGGTGACGTGCTCGTGTTCGTCGTCCAGCGGCACTTCACGGTACTGGTTGCGCACCACGTTGAGCGCCAAGTGTCGGGTCACGCTGAACACCCAACCCCGCGCCGAACCACGGCTGGGGTCGAAACTGCCGGCGCCGCGCCAGATCTTGATAAACGCGTCATGCACGATATCTTCGGCCTGCGCCCGGTCACGCACGATACGCAGGGCTACGCCGAGCAAATGGCTGCTGTCCTGCTCATACAGTCGGCGCAAGGCGCGTTGGTCGCCACGGGCACAGGCCAGCAGACAGGCTTCGTAATCAAACACGCACATCCCTCAAATGGCTGAACCCCTGTGGCGAGCATGCTCGCCACAGGCAGCGTAGCGCAGTTTGATCAGTTGGCCGCCCAGAAGATGTAGTCGGCCTGGTACTTCACCACTTCCTGTTTGCCCTTGTTGGCGACCGTGCATTCAGTGCTTGGCGCTACACCGCCTTTAAGGGCGACCCGTTGGATGTAACTCACGCCACTCATCGCGCCCTTGCCTTCGGCCGGGTTGGCCTTGACCAGTTGATAAGGCAAGTTGCCCGGGCTCGATGGCGCCACGGCCAGCTGGGTGCCGGTGATTTTCGAACCGTCCTTGGCTTGCCAAGTGGCAGGTGGGCCGAAGTAGGTGCCGACCTGCTTGCCGCTGCGATCATTGAGCACCGCCTTGGGGCCGACGAAAGTCCATTCGGTCTGGCCAGCGGCGTTGGCTTTGTCGCGGCACTCGTAGGTGATTTCGCCGACACCGGTGGTTTCCATCGCCACCTTGTGGCCGTCCGGCACTTTAATGCTGTCCGGCAAACCGGCCTGGGCAAAGGCGGCGGGGCTGGCAACGAGCAAACCGGTGAGGCAGAGCAGGGCTTTAGCGTTCATGGGTGTTTCTCCATTAGATGAAACAGCAGGGTTGCTGCAAGGACTACCCATGGGCACGCCAACTGGATGCAGTGATCGGCAAAAAAAATTGCATTAAGCGAAAAAGATCTAAAGTCAGATCATATTGGTATAAGTCGTTATAAGAAAAATCGCTATCCTGCCGCCAGAAATTTATAAGGCCGCGGGTAGCTGTAATGGAAGTGGGTAACTTTGGTTTCGTAATTGCCGGCCTGATCGTAGGTTTTATCGTGGGCATGACCGGTGTCGGCGGGGGCTCGTTGATGACCCCGATCCTGTTGTGGTTCGGCATCAACCCGGCCACGGCTGTGGGCACTGACCTGTTGTACGCGGCCATCACCAAGTCCGGTGGCGTGCTGGTACACAGCAAGAACAAGAACATCGATTGGACCATCACCGGCTGGCTGACCCTGGGCAGTGTGCCTGCGGTGCTGCTGACCCTGTGGTTTCTCGCCACCTTGCATACCGATCCTACGGCGATGAACGCGGTCATCAAGCAAGCCCTCGGTGTCGTGTTGCTGTTGACGGCCCTGGCGATCCTGTTCAAGCAACGCCTGCTGGCCTTCGCCCAGCGTCACGCGGGCGACAGCTACCACATGAACCCGCGCAACCTGAACGGCTTGACCGTTGTCACCGGCGCCATCCTCGGCACCATGGTCGCCCTGACTTCAATCGGCGCCGGCGCCCTGGGCACTGTGGCGCTGTTTATCCTGTATCCATTCCTGGCCACGCGCCGCCTGGTCGGCACCGAGATTGCTCACGCCGTGCCCCTGACCCTGGTGGCAGGCCTGGGCCATGCTGGCATGGGCAATATGGACTGGCACCTGCTGGGCTTTCTGCTGATGGGTTCGTTGCCGGGCATTTACTTCGGCAGCCACATGACCGGCAAGATCCCGGACGGCGTGCTTCGCCCGTGCCTGGCGATCATGTTGATGGCGGTTGGTTACAAACTGGCCTTCTGAGGCGTGCGCAGTATCCAATGTGGGAGGGGGCTTGCCCCCGATAGCGGTGGGTCAGTTTTTGAATACAGTGACTGACCCACTGCCATCGGGGGCAAGCCCCCTCCCACAGTTTTGACCCCGCTCAGCCTCAGGCTTTCGCCGGACCATTACCGATCTGCCACACAAACGGCGGCTCGGTGCCATTGATCACCCAGTCCCCCACGATCCGCGCCTTGTAGATCACCGGGTTGTGAGACGACACAGTCCGCGCATTGCGCCAATGCCGATCAAGGGCTTTCCCCTGGCGCACGTCCGACGCCCCCAGTGCGTTGAACAACTCGCTGGTAGCCCGCTGGATCAACTCCGACACCACCACCTGCGCCGTGGCCGACTCAATTTCGGCGGCGACGTTGGCTTCGCGCTCCACGGCGTCATCCCCGCCAAACCGCGCCACGTAAGCCCGTTGCGCTGGCAATGTCGCCCTTAACGCGCTGGCCTCAGCGGCATACACCAGTGCTGCGACTTCGCCCACCACCTGTTGAATCTGTGCGTCCTGGCTCACATGCTGGGCATTGCCGTGGCTGTAGATGCGCTTGCGGCTGCGCACCTGGTGGGCCACATCGCGCAACGCCGCACGGCCGATACCGGCGAGGCTGGCCAGCAGGACAAGTTGGTAGAACGCGGTCTGGTATTTGAAACGGGTGGCAAAGTCGATGACGTTATCCGCCTCGACTTCAGCATCGGTAAAGCGCGAGGTGCCGCTGCCGGTGGTGCGCTGGCCAAAGCCGTCCCAATCGTCGCTGT
This sequence comes from Pseudomonas sp. RIT357, assembly GCF_000632245.1. NCBI lineage: Bacteria > Pseudomonadati > Pseudomonadota > Gammaproteobacteria > Pseudomonadales > Pseudomonadaceae > Pseudomonas > Pseudomonas sp. RIT357. Next base: position 61,979 of record NZ_JFYX01000016.1, on the reverse strand, counting down.
GCACCACGCCAGGCTGGCGTGCACGGGTCGCAGCGATCACATCGCCGCCGGTGTCGCTGCGTTGGGCGTACACATCGATCCAGTCAGAGAAAATGCTGCCGGTGCTGTAGAACTTTTCACCGTTGAGCTTCCACTTATCGCCGTCGGGGCTGACCTGGGTGACCACATCACCGATGGCCACGTTGCCGATTTCAGTCCAGGCGCAGCCGACGATATCGCCGTCGACAAACCGCTTGAACCACAGGTCCCGGCCGGCACTCGGCGGCGCGTTCAGGCGGTCCTCGGCAAAGGCGAAATGCCCGCGCAGGGCCTGGGGTACGTTGGAGTCGGCTTCGGCCAGTTCGATCAGCAGTTCGAACAGTTGCGGCAGCGAAGCACCGCCACCGCCATATTCCACCGGTACGCGCACCGCGCCGAAACCGGCCTCCTTGAGCCATTGGAGCGGCTCATGGGGCAGGGTACGGCTGAGTTCGCGCTGCACCGCACCGTCGGCGATGCGCTGGAAGATCGGCCGGAAGCGCGCGGCCAAGGTGGGGTAATCGACGCCGATGGACAGCGGGTTAATGACGTGATGTTCGGTCATGGGCAAGGCTCCGGGGCAGTGGTCAATGCAAGGGGGATTGCACAGTCCGTGCCGGGTTCGTGGCCCAATGTTTACGGGGGATTTGCGTTGATTACTGTTGCTCCAGCAACAGCATTCCGACAAACCGGCGTGATCCATGACATGTGCGTGCACGCCCGCCGGGGGCGTTTTTTTGGGCGCAACGCCCATGGCATGGGCCTTTGCCACTGACTGGCACGCTTGCTGCTCAAGCCTCGATACATCCCTTTTGCACGAGGTACCGTTCGATGAGTCAGCAAGCCGTGAAATTTGCCTATTGGGTGCCCAACGTCAGCGGTGGGCTGGTGGTCAGTAAGATCGAACAACGCACCCACTGGGGCATCGACTACAACCGTAAATTGGCGCAATTGGCCGAAGAAGCCGGCTTCGAATACGGCCTGACCCAGATCCGCTTCACCGCTGGCTACGGCGCCGAGAACCAGCATGAATCCGTGGCGTTCAGCCATGCGCTGCTGGCGGCGACCACCAAGCTCAAGGTCATCGCCGCGATCCTTCCCGGCCCTTGGCAGCCGGCGCTGGCGGCCAAGCAACTGGCGACCATCGACCAACTCACCAACGGCCGCATTGCGGTGAACATCGTCAGTGGCTGGTTCAAGGGCGAGTTCCAGGCCATCGGCGAACACTGGCTGGAACACGACGAGCGCTATCGCCGTTCCGAGGAATTTATCCGCGCCCTCAAAGGCATCTGGACCCAGGACGACTTTACCTTCAAGGGCGACTTCTACCGTTTCAACAACTACACCCTCAAACCCAAGCCGCTGGGCCAGCCGGAAGTGTTCCAAGGCGGCAGTTCACGGGCCGCGCGGGACATGGCGGCGCGGGTGTCGGATTGGTATTTCACCAACGGCAACACCCCGGAAGGCATCAAGGCCCAGGTCGATGACATTCGCACCAAGGCTGCCGCAAATAACCACTCGGTCAAAGTCGGCGTGAATGCATTCATCATCGCCCGCGACACCGAGGAAGAAGCCCGCGCCGTACTCGCAGAGATCATCGACAAGGCCGACCCGGAAGCCGTGAATGCCTTTGGCGACGCGGCCAAGCAAGCAGGCAAGGCGTCACCCGAAGGCGAGGGCAACTGGGCCAAGTCCAGCTTTGAAGACCTGGTGCAGTACAACGATGGCTTCAAGACCAACCTGATCGGCACTCCGCAGCAGATCGCCGAGCGCATCGTTGCACTCAAGGCCGTAGGCGTGGACCTGGTGCTGGCGGGCTTCCTGCACTTCCAGGAAGAAGTGGAGTACTTCGGCAAACGCGTATTGCCGCTGGTACGCGAGCTGGAAGCCAAGGCCGGGATCAAGCAGGTGGCCTGACCAAGGTTTTTTCCAGGCGCAGGGCCGGGGTGTGGTCTGCGTAGTAGTCGTTGACCTGGGCGAAGCGCCGGTAGCCATTGCGCTCATACAGCGCCAGGGCGCCGGGGTTGTCGGTGCGCACCTCCAGGCGCAGGTGCGCGCACCCGTGCGTCACCCCGCAGGCCTCGACATGGCTGAGCAACTGCCTGCCCAGCCCGAGGCCGCGTGCGTGGGCGGCAATGGCGATGGAATACAAGCGCGCGAACGCGCTGCCACGACGAAACAGCACTAGCGCATAACCGAGCAACTGCCCGTCCTGTTCCGCTACCAGCAACTGGCCGTGGGCGCGGCTGATCATCCAGTGAAAACTGCGCGATGAGAGCCGGTCACTGGTGAAACACTGTTGTTCCAATGCGACCAATGCCGGTACATCACCGGGTAATGCAACGCGAGAGAAAAGAGCCATATAACCGCCGTAAAAGTTGCGTAACGAAACGGGACTTCCCTAAAAGATCGTGCTTAATAGAAAAGGTCGAGTTCTCTAAAGCGGATCAAATATTATGTCGGCGGTACAAGGTCATTGGCGTGAAGTATCCGAGCAAATTGTCGCGGCGACAATAACTTCGAAGGGCTTTTTTTCTGCGTCGCCTCGAAGTAACAGTCAAGTGGTGATTATTGTTGAGCGCAAGGAAGATTGGGCCTCCTACTTTCCCAGCGAAGACATCGTCACCGCCCAGGAATACCTTGAGCAAACACGGCAAAACGAGACTGGCAAGCGTGTGCAGGTGATCAACCTGTGCCGCAGCTACAAGTACCTGGGGCACGGCTACTACTGCTCGTTGCTGGCCGAAGCGCGCGGACACAAGGTGATTCCCTCGGTGCGTACCATCAGCGAACTGACTAAGAAGTCGCTGTACGGCCTGGCGCTGGATGACCTGGATAAAACCCTTGATAAAGCCTTGAGTCATCACCTCTACAGTAATACCGAAGGGTTTACCCTGACACTTTACTTCGGCAGGACCAATATAGAACCGTTGCAGGAATTGGCCCGCCAGTTGTTTGAAACATTCCCGTGTCCGATCCTCTTGGTTGAATTCAGAAAGAATAACGGTTGGCATATCGAAGGGGTGAAATCCGGCGTATTGCACAAGTTGCGCGACGATCAGGAAGATCAGTTCGCCCATGCCCTTGATAACTTCAGCCGCAAGATCTGGCGCCAACCCCGTTCGCGGCGCCTGGCCCGTTATGACTTGGCAATCCTGCACGATCCACAGGAGCAGCTGCCACCCTCCAACGCCCGTGCCCTGGAGAACTTCATCCGCGTGGGCAAGGGCCTGGGCATCGATGTGGAGCTGATCGAGCGTAAGGACTACGCGCGGCTGGCCGAATACGACGCCTTGCTGATCCGCGAGACCACCAGCGTTGACAACCATACCTACCGCTTTGCCAAAAAAGCCGAAAGCGAAGGCCTGGTGGTGATGGACGACCCCGCGTCGATCCTGCGCTGCACCAACAAGGTCTACCTCACCGACTTGCTCAACAGCCATCAGCTGGGCATGCCCGCCACCGAGATTCTCTACAAGGAGCGACCGGAAGATTTCGAACGGGTCGGCGAGCGCCTTGGGTTTCCGCTGGTGTTGAAGATTCCCGACGGGTGTTTCTCCCGAGGCGTGATCAAGGTCGAAAGCCAGGAAGCCTTGCTCAAGGCCACCGCCGAGTTGTTCGAGCATTCGGTGCTGCTGTTGGCCCAGGAATTCTTCTACACCGAGTACGACTGGCGCATCGGCGTACTCAATCGCAAGCCGATTTTTGCCTGCCAGTACTTCATGTCTAAGGGCCATTGGCAGATCTATAACCACAAGGCCATCGGCCAGGCCATCAACGGCGAATGCCGCACCCTGGCCGTCCATGAAGCGCCCAAGGCTGTGGTGGAACTGGCGGTGAAGACCGCCAACCTGATCGGCGATGGCCTTTACGGTGTGGACCTCAAGCAGTCCGGCGACAAGGTGGTGGTGATCGAGGTCAACGACAACCCGAACCTGGATGCTGGAATCGAAGATGCCTACTTGCAGGACGACCTGTACAGCCTGGTGCTGGAAGAGTTCGTGCGGCGCCTGGAGTTGAAACGCCAGGGCCAGGTCTGGTGACGCGCGATGATCCAGCGCTTTGAACTGAACGGTGGAAAGTTACGTCCGGGGCATAGCGACGCGGCCCCGATCCTGTTGTTCAACAACCCCGACCTGGCCGAGCGCGAGTGGCTGCGCGATCACCACAAGCTCGACGAGCACGCGTTGGCGTCGGCGCTCGACCCGGACGAAGTCTCACGCATCGAGTTTCATCCCGACAACCTGTTCCTGATCTGGAAGCGCCCGGAGAACTATTCCGGTGGTGGCAACCTGGTGTTCGAAGTGGCGTCGTGCGGCCTGCTGTTTTCACCCGGCCGCCTGCTGGTGATCGCCACCGATGAGACCCCACTGAGTGGCCTGGGCCAGCGCCGGCCGTTGCACACGCCGCTGGACGTATTGCTCGACCTGTTGCTCAACAACATCCACCACTACCTGGGCCACCTCAAGGTGATCAAGCTGGTTGCACGGGAGTTGCAGCAGCAGTTCAACGCGTCCATGAGCAATCATCACCTGATGCAGATGTTCAGCCTCAGCGAAAGCCTGATTTATTACATCAACGCGCTGCACAGCAACGGCGCCGTGCTGTCGCGGCTGCGTAACCATGGGGAAAAGGAGCACTTCAGTGCTGAAATTCTCGGCCTTATCGATGACCTGATCATCGAGAACCACCAGTGCTACAAACAGGCGGAGATCTATTCCAACGTGTTTTCCGGCCTGATCGATGCGCGCGGCAACCTGATGAACAACAGCATGAACAACCTGTTGCGCAAGCTGACGCTGATCAACGTGGTGTTCTTGCCGCTCAACCTGATCGCCAGCATTGGCGGTATGTCGGAGTTCAGCATGATGACCGCGGGTACGCCGTGGTGGGTGTCGTACCCATTGTTCCTGGCAGCGATGGGGTTGGGCGCCGGCTTGATGGTACTGGCGCTCAAACGGATGGCGGGCGCGACGATGTAAGGGTGGCGAGGGAGTACTTCTTCGACAAGCCCGCTCACCACCGTTTATTCGCCTGGCTGTGTTTGCAAGGTCAGCACTTCAAAGCCATCCGCCGTCACCGCCACCGTGTGCTCCCACTGCGCCGACAGGCTGTTGTCCTTGGTCACCACCGTCCAGCCGTCTTTCAGGCTGCGCACTTTGGAACTGCCCTGGTTGAGCATCGGTTCGATGGTAAACACCATGCCTTCGCGCAGTTCCAGCCCGGTGCCGGGTCGGCCGAAGTGCAGGATTTGCGGTTCTTCATGCATCTGCTTGCCGATACCGTGGCCGCAGTATTCACGCACCACGCTGTAGCCGTTGGCCTGGGCGTGGCTCTGGATCGCGTGGCCGATATCACCGAGGCGTGCGCCGGGCTTGACCTGGCGGATCCCGGCCCACATCGCCTCAAAGGTCATTTCCACCAGGCGCCGCGCCTTAGGGGCGACGTTGCCAATCATGTACATCTTGCTGGAGTCGGCGATAAAGCCACCTTTTTCCAGGGTGATGTCGATGTTGATGATGTCGCCGTCCTTGAGGATCTCCTTGGGGCTGGGCATCCCATGGCACACCACTTCGTTGATTGAGGTGTTGATGGAGAAGGGGTAGTCGTATTGCCCGAGGCTGGCGGGACGGGCTTTAAGGTCGTTACGAATGAAGGCTTCGACGGCGGCGTCCAGCTCCAGGGTGGAGCGGCCGGCGGCGACAAACCCGTCGAGCATGTCAAACACTTGAGCCAGCAGGCGCCCGGATTCGCGCATCACAGCCAGTTGAGCGGCAGTCTTGATCATCAGCTGCGCCCCCGGATCAGGTCGGGCTTGTCCAGCAACAGTTTGTTGATCAGCTCGTTGTACGGCAGGTTGGGGTTGAGTTCGGCGAGCAGGCCGATCTTGATCCAGAACTCGGCCTGGGCGTTGATGGAGCGGTCCATGGCCGCGCTGGCCAGGCGGAGTTGTTCATGCAGTTGGTCGGTGATTTTGACGATGCCCATGGGGTTCACTGTTTAAAAATTGATATACAAAGCGTATATGTTTCGTATATCCATCGTAAACCCCCAAACGCTAAATGGCGCTTGGCCATTGACTTGCCCGGTGACGCCCGGTTAATTTCGTGACATGACATTTCAAACCTTCCGCAGCCAGCCAAGCATTATTACCGCCATTCCTCATTTGGCGGGATAGCACACGGCTGCACCCAAACCCGCCTTAGAGGCGGGTTTTGTTTTTCCGTCTCCAGGGCCCTTGAAAACCAGGAGACACCCATGAGCACGTGCCCCGTCCCCCACACCGCTGATACGGCATTGCTTGAACACTATGTAAAAAAGATCCTCGCTGCCCCGGTCTATGACCTGGCGTTGCGTACGCCCCTGCAAGCCGCGCCGGCATTGTCGGCGCTGCTGGGTAACCAGGTGCTGCTCAAGCGCGAAGACCTGCAACCGACCTTTTCCTTCAAGATTCGCGGCGCCTACAACAAGCTGGTGCAGCTCACCGCCGAGCAAAAGGCGCGCGGTGTGGTGACCGCATCGGCGGGGAACCATGCACAAGGCGTGGCACTGGCGGCGAAGGAGTTGGGGATCAAGGCGCGGATTGTCATGCCGTGCAGCACGCCCGAGTTGAAGGTGTTGGGCGTGCGCTCCCGAGGCGCCGAAGCGGTGTTGCACGGGGAGAGCTTCCCGTTTGCCCTGGCCCATGCGCTGCAACTGGCCGAGACATCCGGATGCACGTTCGTTTCGCCCTTCGATGATCCGGACGTGATCGCCGGCCAGGGCACCGTGGCCATGGAAATCCTGCGCCAGCAACAGGGCCCGTTGGACGCCATCTTCGTGCCGGTGGGTGGCGGCGGTCTGATCGCAGGTATCGCGGCCTACGTCAAATACCTGCGGCCTGAGGTGCGCATCGTCGGTGTCGAGCCCGAAGGCTCCAGTTGCCTGCTGGCCGCCCTGCGTGCCGGTGAGCGGGTGGTGTTGCCGAGCGTCGACGGGTTTGCCGACGGTACCGCCGTAGCGCAGATCGGCGCCTACGGTTTTGAAATCTGCCGGGAGTGGGTGGACGAAGTGATCACCGTGAGCAATGACGAACTGTGCAGCGCCATCAAGCTGATCTACGACGACACCCGTTCCATCACCGAACCCTCTGGCGCGTTGGCGGTGGCGGGCATTCGCAAGTACGTGGCGCAACGAGGCGTGCATGGGCAGACACTGGTGGCGGTGAATTCCGGGGCGAATATTAACTTTGATAGTTTGCGACATGTTGCTGAAAGAGTGACGGCATACGCACACGAAGTGCAGGGTTAAACGTTTAATCGTGGCTGTTCGACGATGTTATAAACACTACGGACGGGGACCTGTTTAAGTTATATAAACTTTCGCGTTCCTTATGAGGAATGGTTACAACGCAAGCGTATTTTGCCGAGTAGGCTGGTAGTTGAAACGTCTTCCAAGGTCGGCAAGACGCGGCAGGCAGGCGTCTGCCACACCCATAAGACTCTGTTGGCAGTCTCAAAAAAGGAGAGGTTGGCCATGCTTTCGGAATTAGAGCTTCGCAGCATTATTGAAGGAAGTTTCCTGCCCAAACGGTGCGAATGCACCAAAGCCGAAGATGCTTCGCTGACGATCAAGATCTATGACGATCGCGACCGTGACCGGGTGGATTTGGAGGTCAAAGGCATCAAGACGGACAAACTCGACAGCAGTCGAGCGATTTGCAACCTGATCGCCGGGTTGCGTGAAGATCTGAAAAATACCCATGCACCCGCCCTGCAAAGAGCGGGAGGTCGAGCCTATTACTAGGCAGAAGCCTGAGGGTGAACCACCGAAGACCTGTGGGCTTGGATAAACGCCAGGCCCAATACGGTTTCGGTCGCCACGGCCAGGAAGATCCCCGGCCCGGCGTTGCCATTGAACCACTCACTCAAGCCCAGCACAGCCAGCACCAGGCAACCGATGGCAAAGCCACTGGTCATGGCGCGACGCGTGTCCGAAGGCGGCGCATGGCGGGCCCGGTAAAACATGATGCCGATGGCCAGGAACAGCGCGGCGCTGCGGCGGGCGACCAGGCCTGTGGCGTCTGAAGAATTCACTCCCCACATACCGAGCAGCAGATCGGGGCGTGACCCCCAGACCAGTGCGAGGGCAAAGCACAGCAGGGCGGTTGTGGTGGCGAGGGTACGAAAACTGAACGGCATGGCGATTCCTTTCGGCCTTGGGACAAGCCCGCAAGAATACGCCTATCTACGCGGGCTTGCTGTGTGACAGTGCAACGCTCAATTCTGGAAGCTGCACGCGTCGGACAGCTTCCGATAGCCCACATCTTCGACTTTCCCAGCCTTGTCCACGAACTTGATATCGGCGTCGATGACTTTGCAGTCATTGGTCGGCGCTTCGTTCATGGCGATCACATGCTTGATGTTCAACGGCATGCCGTATTGGTAAGGCACGGGTTTCTGGTTGTCGGCCTGGGCCAGGCCCGAGACGGCTGCCAGTGCCAGCGCGCCGCCACACAGTAAAGTAAGTAGTTTCATGAAGGTGCTCCGCAAGTGGGTTCGACTTCACTGTCGGCTTGCGGGATTAACCATCGATTAATCGAGGCCTGGCTGACAAAACCTTCATGAAACCGGGTGTTCAGCCCAACTGTTTACGATACGGCAGGTCCGGGCCGGTTTTGGTGCAGGTCATTGCCGCCGCGCGAATCGCGAAGCCCAGCATGGCGTCAATCTGCGCGCGGGTGAGTTGTTGCAGGCCGTTGACCGAATCCAACTGCTGCTCGGTCAGCCAGGCAATCAACGCAGCCTGGAAGGTATCGCCGGCGCCCACGGTGTCGGCCATCAGCACCTTGACCGCAGGTTGCGACCAGGTGCCATGTTGGCGGCTGAACACACTGGCGCCGTCGCCGCCACGGGTGAGGAATACCAACTGGCAGCGGTGTTGCAACCAGCCTTGCAGCACGCTTTCCGGCGACTGGTCGGGGTACAGCAGGTGCAGGTCTTCATCGCTGACCTTGATCAGGTCGGCATGTTTGACCAGCTCGGCGACGCGGTCACGCCACAGCTGGATGTCGGGTTGCGGGTTGAGGCGCACGTTGGGGTCGAGGCTGATCAGGCGCTTGCCGCTTTCGCGCTGTACCAGGGCCAGCAGGGTGTCGCCAATCGGTTGCACCACCAGGGAGAACGAGCCGATATGCAGCCCACGCACGTCATCACCGAGTACCGGCAAATGCTCGGCTTGCAGCAGCCGGTCCGCACAGCCCTCACCCCGGAAGTTGTACTGCGGTGAACCATTGGCACCCACGGCGACCATGGACAGGGTGGTCGGCGCGGCGAATTCCACCAGGAACTGCTCGCTGACGCCTTCATCTTTCAGCACCTGCAATAAGCGTCGGCCGAGGAAATCGGTGGACAGGCCGCCGAACAACCCGGCCTCGATGCCCAGGCGGCGTAACCCCACCGCGACGTTGAACGGTGAGCCACCCGCAATCGCCTTGTAGTTGACCTTGGAGGCCTGCCCGCTGGCATCTTCCTCGCTGAAAAAATCGAACAGCGCTTCACCACACACCAGATACATAGTCGTTCGCTCTTAAAGGGTTGCCACGTGCTGTTGATAGCGTTCGTAAGCCAGTTGATAGGCGCTGACATGGGCCGCCACCGGCAGGGTACGGCTGGCCGGGTCAACGCTCACGCATTTGTCGCAGAGGCTGGCCAGGGATTCGCCGGACTGGCTCCACGCAGCCTGGATCGCCGCGCCGAGGGCGGCGGCTTCGCTTTGTTCGGTGCAGATCACTTCGGTGTTCATGATATCGGCGACCATCTGCCGCCACACGGGGCTTTTCGAGCCGCCGCCGATCAGGCGGATACTCTGGCTTTGCAGGCCGGTCTGGCGCAGCAGGTCCAGCCCGTAGCGCAGGCCGAAGGTGGTGCCTTCAACCACGGCGCGGCACAGGTTGGCGCGTGTCAGGTTGGTCATGGTCAGGCCGTGCAGGCTGCCAGTGGCGTGGGGCAGGGCGGGTACGCGTTCGCCGTTGAGGAACGGCAGCATGCTGACGCCGTCGGCGCCAATCGGCGCTTGCTCCACCAGGCTGTTGAACGCGTTGAGGTCGAGTTCGAACAGCTCGCGTATCACGCCTGTGGCGTTGGTCAGGTTCATCGTGCAGATCAACGGCAACCAGCCGCCGCTGGATGAGCAGAATGTGGCGACCGACGCTTGGGGGCTGACGTTGGGTTGGTCCGAAAACGCATAGACGGTACCCGATGAGCCCAGGCTCATGGTGATCACGCCGGGCGCGATATTACCGGTGCCGATCGCGCCCATCATGTTATCGCCGCCGCCGCTGGCGACGATGGCGTTGGGGTTGATGCCCAGGCGCTCGGCGATGGCAGGCAGGATGCTGCCCACGGTTTGATCGGCTTCGATCAGTTGCGGTAAGGCTTGTTCCAGGCGACCACTGGGGTCGATGTGCTTGAGCAGTGCCACATCCCAGTCACGGCTGCGCACGTTGAAGTAGCCGGTGCCGGACGCATCGCCGTATTCTGCGACGGCACGGCCGGTGAGCCAGTAATTGAGGTAGTCGTGGGGCAGCAGGATATGGGCGATTTGCTTGAAGATGTCCGGGTGTTGTTCGCGCGTCCATAGTAGCTTGGACACGGTGTAGCCCGGTGCGATGGCCACGCCCAGCCGTTCGAGTGAACCGCTTTCGCCGCCCAGATGTTGCAGCAGGCGGTCGTTCTCCGGCGCGGTTTCGGTGTCGCACCACAGCTTGGCCGGGCGCAAGACCTGGCCTTGGTCATCCAGCAGTACCAGCCCGTGCTGCTGGCCGGAAACCCCGATACCAAGGATGTCCTGGCCGTCCACGCCAGCCTGTTGCAGGGCGCGGTGGGTGGCTTCGGTAAAGGCGTCCAGCCACTCCTGGGTGTGCTGTTCGCGACGGCCATTGGCGCCGCTGATCAACGTGTGCGCGGCGGCGCCCAGGCCCAGCACCTTGCCGCTGGAGGCGTCGAGGACGATGGCTTTGGTGCCTTGGGTGCCGCAGTCGATGCCGAGGAACAGGTTTTGCTGGGTCATGATGGTGTGCTCAGCAGTGTTATTTTTTTTGGATTGGCAACCCGGTCCAGTGTGGGAGGGGGCTTGCTCCCGATGGCCGTGGGTCAGTGAAAGATATTTGACTGACACACCCTCATCGGGGGCAAGCCCCTTCTCACATTTAAACCGGTTTCTTCAGGAGGTGCTTCAGGGTAGTGGTGACGCCGTTATCACGCAGACTCTCATAGCACCGCTCGAACGCTGCCACAAACGCCGGCGAGTTGGGAATAGCCGTGCCAAAAATCTCTTCTACACCCAGTAGGCGTTTGCTGATCAGCGCATCGTCAGTCACCAACCCCTGGCAGAATTCCGCCCGCGGATCGGGGATTTTGTAGCTCACCCCATTCTCATCCACACCCTTCAAATACAAGGCCCAGGCTGCGACGACCAGCGCCGCGCGCTCTGTTTCACGCCCATCGGCAATCAGATGATTGATGGTCGGCACGGTGAACTTGGGAAACTTCGACGAGCCGTCCGAACACACGCGCTCCAACTGGTCGGCAATCGCCTGGTTGGAGAAGCGATCCACCAGCGTCTGCTTGTAGTCGGTCAGGTCGATGCCCGGTACCGGCGCGAGGTTTGGCGTGACGTCGAGGTCCATGTAGGCACGCATGTAGGCTACGAACAGCGGGTCGTTCATGGTCTCGTGCACAAACCGATAACCCTTGAGAAACCCCAGGTAGGTCAGGGCCAGGTGGCTGCCGTTGAGCAAACCGATCTTCATCTCTTCATAGGGCGTCACATCGTCGGTGAACTGCACGCCGACCTTTTCCCACGCCGGGCGGCCGTTGACGAATTTGTCTTCCAGCACCCACTGCACGAAGGGTTCGCACACCACTGGCCAGGCATCGTCAATGCCGTGTTCATCGTGCAATTGCAGGCGGTGGGCGGTGCTGGTCATGGGAGTGATGCGGTCGACCATGGCATTCGGGAAGCTCACATTGGCCTCGATCCAGTCATGCAACTCGGCATTGTGCAGGGCGGCAAACGCCAGCAATGCCTTGCGCGTGACGGCGCCGTTGTGGGGCAGGTTATCGCAGGACATCACGGTGAACGCGGGAATGCCGGCGGCGCGGCGTTGGGTCAGCGCCGCGCAGATAAAACCGAACACGGTTTTCGGCGCCGTGGGGTGCGCCAGGTCGTGCTGGATCTGCGGCAGGTGGGCCATGAACTCGCCGTTGCTGTCGTCGATGCAGTAACCGCCCTCGGTGATGGTCAGCGAGACGATGCGGATTTCAGGGCTGGCGAGCTTGTCGATCAGGGCTTGGGCGCTGTCTTCGGCCAGCAGCATGTCGCTGATGGCACCGATTACGCGCACTTCGGTGTCGTCGGTGTCGCCCAGTTCATACAGGGTGAACAGGTAGTCCTGGCCGGCCAGATCGTCGCGGGCCTTGCGGTCCTCGGCCCGCAGTCCGACGCCGCAGATGCTCCAGTCCAGGCCTTCACCGGTGTTCATCAGCGCATCGGTGTAATACGCCTGATGCGCGCGGTGGAAGCCGCCGACGCCGATATGGGCGATGCCCTGACGGGTGTCGGCAATGGCGTAGGCCGGGATTTTCACCTGCTCAGCCAGTTGCGTGAGGTTCTGTGTGTTCAATTTCATAACGTAATACTCGCGAAATCAGGCGGCAGCGCGCAGTGGACGGGCCACGGCCACGCCATCGGTGTCGAACAGATGGCAGTGCGCCGGGTCCAGGTGCAGGTGCAGGGTTTCACCGTACTGGCTGGCCATGTCGCCGCGGATGCGCATGGTCAACGGCTCGCCGTTGGCGGTGTTGACGTGGCAGAAGGTGTCACTGCCCAGGCGTTCGCCGACGTCGGCGGTGACGGTCAGGGTGGTTTGGCCAGGCGACGCGATTTCCAGGTGCTCCGGACGAATGCCCAGGGTGACCGCGCTGCCGACGCTCAAGGTCGGACCACTGAGCGGCAGGTTGATCAAGGTGCCGGCGTCCAGTTGCACTTCGCAGGTCTGGGACTCGACACGCGTGACCTTGCCCTTGAGGAAACCCATTTTCGGCGTGCCAAGAAAGCCCGCCACAAACAGGTTCGCGGGTTGGTGATACAGCTCCAGCGGCGAACCTACCTGCTCGATACGGCCGCTGTTGAGCACCACCACCTTGTCAGCCAGGGTCATGGCCTCGACCTGGTCGTGGGTCACGTAGATCATGGTCGCCTGCAGTTCTTTATGCAGGCGCGCCAGCTCCAGGCGCATTTGCACACGCAGGGCGGCGTCGAGGTTGGACAGCGGTTCGTCGAACAGGAAGATCTTCGGGTTGCGCACAATGGCGCGGCCAATCGCTACGCGCTGACGCTGGCCACCGGAGAGTTGCTTGGGCTTGCGCTCCAGCAGCGGGCCCAGTTCGAGGATGCGCGCCGCTTCGTTGACCTTCCTCTCCACCAGCTTCTTGTCGACGCCGGCCAGGTCCAGGGCAAACGACATGTTTTTGCGCACGCTCATATGCGGATACAGCGCGTAAGTCTGGAACACCATCGCCAGGTCGCGCTTGGCCGGGGTCACTTCGGTGATGTCGCGGCCATCGAGTTCGATGGTGCCTTCGGTAACTTCTTCCAGGCCGGCGATCAAGCGCAGCAGGGTGGACTTACCGCAGCCCGACGGGCCGACGAAGACCACGAACTCCTTGTCGTTCACTTCCAGGTCGATGCCTTTGATGATCGAGAAACCTTCGAAGCCTTTTTGCAAATTCTTGATTTTGAGGTTGGCCATGATGGGCCCTCCGCTAGAAATTATTATTTAACTGCGCCGAAGGACAAACCGCGCACCAGCTGTTTCTGGCTGATCCAGCCAAAGATCAGGATCGGCGCACAGGCGAGGGTCGAGACGGCCGACAATTTGGCCCAGAACAAACCTTCGGGGCTGGAGTAGGAGGCGATCAGCGCGGTCAACGGCGCCGCGTTCGATGAGGTCAGGTTCAGCGACCAGAACGCCTCGTTCCAACACAGGATCAGCGACAGCAACACCGTGGAAGCGAGGCCGCCCTTGGCGATCGGCAGCAGTACCCGGACCATTTCCTGCCAGAGGGTGGCGCCGTCCAGGCGTGCGGCTTCGAGGATGTCTTTGGGGATGTCTTTGAAGTAGGTGTAAACCATCCAGACCACGATCGGCAGGTTGATCAGGGTGTAGATGATGATCAGCGCAATGCGCGTATCCAGCAGGCCAAAACTCTTGGCCAGCAGGTAGATCGGCATCAGCACGCCTACCGGCGGCAGCATCTTGGTGGACAGCATCCACAGCAGCGTGCCCTTGGTGCGCTTGGTTTCGTAGAACGCCATGGAGTAGGCCGCCGGCACCGAGATCAGCAGGCACAGGGCGGTAGCGCTGAAGGAAATCAGCACCGAGTTCCAGGCATAGCTGAAGTAGTTGCTGCGCTCGTTGATGTGCAGGTAGTTCTCCAGCGTCGGCGTGAAGATGAACTGCGGCGGCGTGGCGAACGCGTCGATTTCGGTCTTGAAGCTGGTCAGCACCATCCAGAAGATCGGGAAGAAAATCAGGATCGCGATGGCCCAGGCCAACGTGCCGAGCAACAGGCTTTGCAGGCGGCGGGATTGTTGAAGCGTCATGGCGCGGCCCTCAAGGCTTGTCAGTCAGGTTTTTGCCGATCATCCGCACCAGGATGATCGCCGCGATATTGGCGATGACCACGGCAATCAAGCCGCCGGCCGAGGCCATGCCCACGTCGAATTGCACCAGCGCCTGGTTGTAGATCAGGTAGGCGAGGTTGGTCGACGCGTAGCCGGGGCCACCGTTGGTGGTGGTGAAGATTTCGGCGAATACCGAGAGCAGGAAGATCGTTTCGATCATCACCACCACGGCAATCGGGCGGGCCAGGTGGGGCAGGGTCAGGTGCCAGAAAATCGCAATGGCGCCGGCACCGTCCAGACGTGCCGCTTCCTTTTGTTCCTGGTCGAGGGACTGCATGGCGGTCATCAGCAGCAGGATCGCGAAGGGCAGCCATTGCCACGACACAATGATGATGATCGACAGCAGCGGGTAGTGCGCCAGCCAGTCAACAGGTTCTGCGCCAAAGAACTTCCACACGGCAGCGAGGATTCCCGACACCGGGTGAAAAATCAGGTTCTTCCAGATCAGCGCACCGACGGTGGGCATGATGAAGAACGGAGAAATCAGCAACACCCGCACCAGGCCGCGACCGAAGAATTCACTGGCTTCCAGCAGCGCGCTGATCAACACGCCGAACACCACGCTGATCAGCAATACGCTACCTACCAGCAACAGGGTGTTGGAGGCACCGGGCAAGAAGCCCGAGTCGGTGATGAAGTAGGTGAAGTTCTCCAGCCCCACGAATTGGTTTTCGCCGGGGTAGAGCAGGTTGTAGCGGATCAGGGAAAAGTACAGGGTCATGCCCAGGGGCACGATCATCCAAAGCAACAGCATGGCGACCGAGGGCGTGACGAGGAACCAGCCGGGGTTGGCCAGGCGGTTTTTGGGTGCTGTATTCATGATAATCAAGGCCATTGCGAAGCAAGGATCGGAATGCGGTCAGGATGGGAGAGGGCTTGCCCCCGATAGCGGTGTATCAGTCACTGAATCATCAACTGGTAGATGGCTATCGGGAGCAAGCCCCCTCCCACATTTGACTGTGGTGAGACCCGGGTTATTTGGGGTAACCCGCCCGCTTCATTTCACGCTCGGTGGTGGTCTGCGCGGCGGTCAGTGCAGCATCGACCGTTTGCTGACCGGTCAGTGCACCGGAGAAGAACTTGCCGACCTGGGTACCAATCGCCTGGAACTCAGGAATGGTCACCAACTGGATACCGATATACGGCACCGGCTTGAGCGTCGGTTTGGTCGGGTCGGCGACTTTCAGCGATTCCAAGGTCACCTTGGCGAATGGTGCAGCCTTCATGTACTCGTCGCTGTAGGTCGACTTGCGTGTGCCAGGCGGTACGTTGGCCACGCCGTCGGTCTTGGCGACCAATGCGCCATATTCCTTGGAGGTTGCCCAACTGGTGAACACCTTGGCGGCGTCCTTGGCCTTGGAGCTGGTCGGGATCGCCAGGGACCAGGAGTACAGCCACGAAGTGCCTTTGTCGGTCTTCTCGTGGGGCGCGAAGGTGAAGCCTACGCTGTCGGCCACCTTGCTTTGGGACTTGTCGGTGACAAACGAGCCGGCCACGCTGGCGTCGACCCAAATTGCACACTTGCCGCTGTTGAACAGCGCCAGGTTTTCGTTGAAACCGTTGCTGGACGCACCCGGCGGGCCGGATTTCTTCATGTTGTCGACGTAAAAGTTAAGCGCGTCTTTCCATTCGGGGCCGTTGAATTCAGGCTGCCACTTTTCATCGAACCACCGCGCGCCATAGCCGTTGGCCAGGGTGGTGATCAGCGCCATGTTTTCACCCCAACCGGCTTTGCCGCGCAGGCACAGGCCGTATTGCTCTTTGGTTTTGTCGGTGAGTTTGGCCGCGAATTCGCCGATCTGGGTCCAGGTCGGATGCTCGGGCATGGTCAGCCCGGCGTCCTTGAACAGGTCGGTGCGGTAATACGTGATCGAGCTTTCAGCGTAGAACGGCAGGGCGTACAGCGAGCCTTTGACGGACAAACCGTCACGCACAGAAGGGAAAACGTCGTCGAGGTCGTAGGAAGCCGGAAGATCCTTCATCGGTTCCAGCCAGCCTTTGGCGCCCCAGAGTGCGGCTTCGTACATGCCAATGGTCAGCACGTCGAACTGTCCGCCTTGGGTGGCGATGTCGGTGGTCAGGCGTTGGCGCAGCACGTTTTCTTCGAGCACCACCCAATTCAGCTTGATCTCTGGATGCTCGGCCTCGAAGGTCTTCGAGAGCTTTTGCATGCGGATCATGTCGCTGTTGTTGACGGTGGCAATGGTCAGGGTCTGCGCGCCAAAGCTGACGGCGCTGAGGGTCATGCAGGTTGTCATGCAGGTGGAGACAAGCAGTGCTTTTGCTGTGAACTTCATCGCGCACTCCATTTCCGCGCCCAGGGGCTACAGAAGGACAGTTATTGTTGTTGTGTCTTCCTACGAGGAGTCAGGAAGAGTGTGCGTTGATTACAGCCTTCAAATGGGGTTGTGACAAATCCTTGGGAGCACTTGGACTGATACTTTTTTGCACTCGGTCACACAGCCTTTGAAACCTTCAAGCCAGGTTCTGCTCGGTCAGCCGTTGCACCGCCAGGCGCCGGTAGTGGGAAGGGGTCATGCCTTTAAGCTGCTGAAAACGTCGGTTGAAGTTGGAGATATTGTTGAAACCCGACTCAAAGCACACATCGGTGACGGCCTTGTCGCCATCTGCCAGTAACTCGCATGACTTGCTGATGCGCAGTCTGTTGACGAATTCGATAAATGTGCGCCCGGTGGCCTGCTTGAACACCCGGGAAAAATACGTGGGCTTCATGCCCAAGTGTTCCGCCACTTCCTCCAGCGGCAACTCCCGCGCGTAGTGGGCGAAGATGTAATCCACCGCCCGGTTGGTGCGGTCGATGCTGTGTTCATCGGCCAGTTGCGGCGTGGTCACGCCGGACAGCAGTTGGTAGTCCTCACAGGTACTCAAGACTTCCAGCAAGATAAAGAAGTGCCCCAGGCGCGCCATACCCTGGGCGTCCTCGATGCGTTGCATCAGGGTCATGGCTTGGGCAATGGTCTTTCTGCAACGAAACTCGATGCCGTACTGGGCGCGTTCCAGCAGTGGGGTGAGGGTTTTCAGCTCGGTGAAGATATGGCTGCCGTTTTCCAGTAATTCTTCGGTGAAGTTCACCAGCATGTCGCGCTTGGGCACCACCTCGTCTTCTTCCACCTGGCTGATCCAGTTATGGGGCAGGTTGGGGCCGGTGAGGAAGAGGCTTTCAGGGTAGAAATTACCGATGTAGTCGCCGATAAACACCTTGCCCGAGCTGGCGACGATCAGGTGCAGTTCGTATTCCTTGTGGAAATGCCAGCGCACCAGCGGACAGGGGAAACCATGCTGGCGATAGATGATGGACAGACCGTTGTGATCGTCCATCAGTTCGTAGGAAGGGTCGGTGATTCGCGCTGCTCGGGTCATGCTGCCGTCGCTTTTATTGTTGGTTGCGACCCGAATAATGCCCCCTTGTGCGCGCCCCTGCCAGCGTCGGTGTTTACAGCACGCGGTTTTTTGCCTCGATCCACTGGGACATGTACTGGGTACTTTTGTGGGCGTGATGGCGCAGCATGCTGCCGGTAAAGTTGTCGCGGCGATGGGCGGCGAGGTGGCGACGGCAGTGCTCCAGGCATTCCATCAGCGCAGGCCCGTGGACGTTCTGGTCATAGCGGCGGGCAATCAACTGGCGGCCGTCTTCCTGGGCCTGGGTCCAGCGCTCGCGGTCCTGGTACAAAGCCACGGCAGCGGCGGCCAAGGCAGGCGCGCTGGTTTCGATCATGCCGGGCCATGGTTGCTCATCGCCCATGGCCTCGGCGCCGATCGGCGTGCTGATGCTCGGCGTACCGCACAGCATCGCGTCCGCCAGTTTGCCCTTGATGCCCGCGCCGAAGCGCAGGGGGGCCAGGCAGATGCGTGCAGCGCTCATTACCTGTAGCGCGTCTTCAGCCCAGTTCATCATATGAAAGCCCTGGGCCGGGTTATGCAGGGCGGTGGCCTTGGGTGGGGTGTAAGCGCCATAGATATGCAGCTGCGCGCCGGGTAATTGTTGTCGAATCAGCGGCCACAGGCTGTTCTTCATCCACAGCACAGCGTCCCAATTGGGCGCGTGACGGAAGTTGCCGATGCTGAGGAAATGCGCGCGGTCGTCAAACGGGACGAAGTTTTCGGTCACGGGCTCCAGCATCAGCGGGCACCAGTGGAGCAGGGCGGCCGGCACCTTGAACTGCTCGGTCAGGAGGCGCATTTCCACGTCGGAGATCATCAGGTTGATGTCACAGCGGTAAATCGCCGCGATCTCGCGCTTGGCCACGTCGGTGTCGGCCATCAGTTGGAACTCATCTTCCAGGGCGGGCGCAAACAGAGCGCTGAAGTCGTCGCTGTCGGGATGGGTCTTAAGGTGGTTCTTGAGCCGTTGCTGGCGGGCGTCGCGCAGGCTTTGCAGGTCGCAGGTTTCCAGCACGCGCAATGCGTCGGGGCAACACTTCTCCACGCGCCAGCCGAACTGCTCTTCCATCATAAAACGGTCGAACAGCACGATATTCGGAGCGAGCTCGCGGATAAAATCGTCGAAACTGCTGTTATTGAGCTCGATGGCGCATTCGGCAATGCCGAGGGCGAGCAGGTCGGCTTTGTGCTCGCCGAGTGCAGCAGGGCTGCTGAAGGTAATGTCCCAACCTTGTGTAAGAAAGGTCTCAAGAATCTGCATCATATGCCCGCCAGCGGCCGAAGAACGCGGCTCCGGCCAGACATAACCAATGACCAGAACTTTGGTGGCAGGCGGATTCATCGACGACGGTTTCCTTTAAGGGCAGGCGAAAAGCGCGCAATTAAACCACAACCTGTGGACATGACAATTTGTGTCTGGCGGTAGGTAGGCACGGCACTTTGTGGTTAACTTCCGCCTCTCGAATTCGTTTAACTAAACCCAGCATAAGGATTCTGTTCATGGCTCAAGTCACCCTTAAAGGCAACGCGGTCAAGGTTGAAGGCGAATTGCCGCAAGTCGGCACCCAGGCTCCAGACTTCATCCTGACTGCCAACGACCTGTCGGACGCCACCCTGGCGACCTTCGCCGGCAAGCGCAAAGTGCTGAACATCTTCCCAAGCGTTGATACCCCGACTTGCGCGGCGTCGGTTCGCAAGTTCAACGCCCAGGCCAACGAACTGAACAACACCGTTGTACTGTGCATCTCCACCGACCTGCCATTCGCCCAAGCACGCTTCTGCGGCTCCGAAGGCCTGGAAAACGTGAAGAACCTGTCGGATTTCCGCGATCCTGCTTTCGCTCAGGACTTTGGCGTGGCAATCGCTGATGGCCCGCTGCGCGGCCTGACCGCCCGCGCCGTGGTGGTTCTGGACGAAAACAACAACGTCCTGCACACCCAACTGGTTTCTGAAATCGCTGAAGAACCAAACTACGAAGCCGTTCTGGCTGTTCTGAAGTAACTGTTTGCGTGGATGCTGTCGTTTTGCAGTAACACGCGTGATACATGATTGCGGCCTGGCCTAGTCCAGGCCGTTTTCATTTGTGCTTCAGACGTTTAGGCAAATAGCCGACGGACTAGACCCAGACGTTAAAAGTTGTAAGCCCAAGGTAAATAGCCGGTAAAGGCGCTTTTCTTAATGCGCCCCAGTGCTTATCTTTCAGCCTCCCAAAGAAGAAGCTCTCGCGCCCAATGGTTGATCATTCCATGCAATCCTCCCCCCGCAACTCCCGTCGCTGGCTGTTCGGCCTGCTTGTGCTGCTGGTTATCGCCGGTCTGTGCTGGAAATTCTGGCCCGGCGGCGCGGCCCAAAAAGACGCACCGGCCGGGCACACCAGCAAAACCGGCATGGCACGCCCTGGTTTCGGCGGTTCCACGGGCCCGATACCGGTGCGCGTGGCGCCGGCGGTGTTGGGAGAGTTTCCGGTGTACTACAAGGCATTGGGCACTGTTACTGCGCTCAACACCATTAATGTACGCAGCCGGGTGGGCGGGGAATTGATGAAGATCGCCTTTGAAGAAGGGCAGATGGTCAAGGCCGGTGATCTGCTGGCCGAGATTGACCCGCGCAGCTACCAGAACGCCTTGCTCCAGGCCCAGGGCACGCTGATGCAGAACCAGGCCCAGCTGAAAAATGCCCAGGTCGATGTGGAACGCTATCGTGGGTTGTATGCCCAGGACAGTATCGCCAAGCAGACCCTGGACACCGCCGAAGCGCTGGTCCTGCAATACCAAGGCACGGTCAAGACCAATCAGGGCGCGGTCGACGACGCCAAGCTCAACCTTGAATTCACCAAGATCCGCGCGCCGATCGCCGGTCGCGTCGGCTTGCGCCAGCTCGACGTCGGCAACCTGGTGGCCGCCAACGACACCACCGCCCTGGCCGTGATCACCCAGACCCAGCCGATCAGCGTGGCCTTTACCCTGCCGGAAAACACCCTGGAAACCGTGCTCGCCCGTTACCACGCTGGCAACAAACTGCCCGTGGAAGCCTGGGACCGTGGCGACGTGAAACAGCAGGCCGTCGGCGTGTTGCAGAGCCTGGACAACCAGATCGACGTCACCACCGGCACTCTGAAATTCAAGGCGCGTTTCGATAACAAGGACAAAGCGCTGTTCCCCAACCAGTTCGTCAACGTGCACCTGCTGGCCGACACCCTGCACAACGTGGTGCTGGCGCCGTCCGCCGCGATTCAGTTCGGCAATGCTGGCACCTTTGTCTACAAGCTTGATGGCGACAAGAAGGTCAAGGTACAGCCCCTTGTGGTCGGTGATACCGACGGTGAAAACACCGTGATCAAGGAAGGCTTGGTCGCTGGCGACCGTGTGGTGCTGGAAGGCACCGACCGCCTCAAGGAAGGCAGCGAAATCGAAGTGGTCAACGACAGCACTGAAGTCCCGACCACCCCGACTGAGCACCTGCAAGGCAAACCAGCAGCGAAAGGGGAGACCGGCGCTGACGCTGGCAAGGCGCAAAAGGTCGGCGCATGAACCTGTCGCGGCTGTTTATCCTTCGCCCGGTCGCCACCACGCTGAGCATGCTGGCCATTGTCCTGGCCGGCATCATCGCGTACCGCTTGCTGCCGGTCTCGGCTTTGCCCCAGGTGGATTACCCGACCATTCGGGTGATGACCCTCTACCCCGGCGCCAGCCCCGACGTGATGACCAGCGCGGTTACCGCGCCCCTTGAGCGCCAGTTCGGGCAGATGCCCGGCTTGACCCAGATGGCGTCCACCAGTTCCGGCGGCGCTTCGGTACTGACCCTGCGTTTTAACCTCGACATTAATATGGATGTCGCCGAGCAACAGGTGCAGGCCGCGATCAACGCCGCCACCAATTTGCTGCCCAAGGACCTGCCGGCGCCGCCGGTGTACAACAAGGTCAACCCGGCGGATACCCCGGTGCTGACCCTGGCTATCAGCTCCAAGACCATGTTGCTGCCCAAGCTCAATGACTTGGTCGACACGCGCATGGCGCAGAAAATTGCCCAGATCAGTGGCGTCGGCATGGTCAGCATCGCTGGTGGCCAGCGTCAGGCCGTGCGTATCAAGGTCAACCCCGAAGCCCTGGCGGCTAATGGCCTGAACTTGTCGGATGTGCGGACCTTGATCGCGGCGTCCAACGTCAACCAACCCAAGGGTAACTTCGACGGCCCGACCCGGGTGTCGATGCTCGACGCCAACGACCAGTTGGTCTCGCCCCAGCAATACGCCGAACTGATCCTGGCCTACAACAATGGCGCGCCGTTGCGCCTTAAAGATGTGGCGCAGATCGTCGACGGCGCCGAAAACGAGCGCCTCGCGGCTTGGGCCAATGAAAACCAGGCGGTGCTGCTGAACATCCAGCGCCAGCCGGGTGCCAACGTCATTGAGGTGGTGGACCGCATCAAGGCGTTGCTGCCGAGCATCACCGACAATCTGCCTGCCGGCCTCGACGTCACCGTCCTCACCGACCGCACCCAGACCATCCGCGCCTCGGTCAAGGACGTACAACATGAATTGCTGATCGCCATTGCCCTGGTGGTGATGGTGACCTTCCTGTTCCTGCGCCGGGTCAGCGCCACGATTATTCCGTCCATCGCCGTACCGTTGTCTCTGGTGGGCACCTTCGGCGTGATGTACCTGGCTGGGTTCTCCATCAACAACCTCACGCTGATGGCCTTGACCATCGCCACCGGGTTTGTGGTGGACGATGCCATCGTGATGCTGGAGAACATCTCCCGTTACATCGAAGAAGGCGAGACCCCCCTGGCCGCCGCCCTCAAGGGCGCCAAGCAGATTGGTTTCACCCTGATTTCCCTGACCCTTTCGCTGATCGCGGTGCTGATTCCGCTGCTGTTCATGGCCGACGTGGTGGGGCGCCTGTTCCGCGAATTTGCCATCACCCTGGCGGTGGCGATCCTGATTTCCCTGGTGGTGTCCCTGACCCTCACTCCGATGATGTGCGCGCGGTTGCTCAAGCGTGAGCCGAAAGAGGCAGAACAGGGCCGCTTCTACAAGGCCAGTGGCGCCTGGATCGACTGGATGATCGAAGCCTACGGGCGCAAGTTACAGTGGGTGCTCAAGCACCAGCCGCTGACCCTGCTGGTGGCCATCGCCACGTTGGGTCTTACCGTGGTGCTGTACCTGGTGGTGCCCAAGGGCTTTTTCCCGGTGCAGGACACGGGGGTGATCCAGGGTATTTCCGAGGCGCCGCAGTCGATTTCCTTTGCGGCCATGAGTCAGCGCCAGCAGGCGTTGGCCAAAATCATCCTGGCGGATCCGGCGGTGGAAAGCCTGTCGTCCTACATCGGTGTGGATGGCGATAACGCGACCCTCAACAGCGGACGCTTGCTGATCAACCTCAAGGCCCACGGCCAGCGCGACTTGAGCGCAGCCCAGGTAATCACGCGTCTGCAACCGGAAATCGACAAGTTGGTGGGTATCCGCCTGTTTATGCAGCCGGTGCAGGACCTGACCATCGAAGACCGTGTGAGCCGCACCCAGTACCAATTCAGCATGTCCTCCCCGGACTCTGAGTTGCTGGCGCTGTGGAGTGACAAGCTGGTGCACGCCCTCGGCCAGTTGCCGGAGCTTACCGACGTCGCCAGCGACCTGCAGGACAAAGGCCTGCAGGTGTACTTGGTGATCGACCGCGATGCGGCCTCGCGCCTGGGCGTCAGTGTGTCGACCATCACCGACGCGCTGTACGACGCCTTCGGCCAACGCCAGATTTCCACCATCTACACCCAGGCCAGCCAATACCGCGTGGTGTTGCAGGCCCAGTCCGGTGAGACCCTCGGCCCGGATGCACTGAACCAGATCCATGTGAAAACCACCGACGGCGGCCAAGTGCGGCTGTCGAGCCTGGCCCGTGTGGAACAGCGTCAGGCGCAGTTGGCCATTGCCCATATCGGCCAGTTTCCGGCCGTGATGATGTCGTTCAACCTAGCCCCCGGCGTGGCGCTGGGCAAGGGCGTGGAGCTGATCAACCAGGCGCAGAAAGACATCGGCATGCCCGTGGGCGTGCAGACCCAGTTCCAGGGCGCAGCCCAGGCGTTCGAAGCCTCGCTGTCGAGCACCTTGCTGCTGATCCTGGCGGCGGTGGTCACCATGTACATCGTGCTCGGCGTGCTCTACGAGAGCTATATCCACCCGATCACCATCCTGTCGACCTTGCCTTCGGCGGCGGTGGGGGCATTGCTGGCCCTGCTGCTCAGTGGTAATGACCTGGGCATGATCGCGATCATCGGCATCATCCTGCTGATCGGTATCGTGAAAAAGAACGCGATCATGATGATCGACTTCGCCCTCGACGCCGAACGCAACCAGGGTCTCGACCCGCAGACCGCGATCTACCAGGCCGCGCTGTTGCGCTTCCGGCCAATCCTAATGACCACCCTGGCCGCGCTGTTCGGTGCGGTTCCGCTGATGCTGGCCACCGGCTCCGGTGCTGAATTGCGCCAGCCGCTGGGTTTGGTGATGGTCGGCGGTCTGCTGGTGAGCCAGGTGTTGACGCTGTTCACCACGCCGGTGATCTACCTGTATTTCGATCGCCTGGGTCGTCGCTGGCGCAAAGAGCCGCAAAGCCTGGAGCCGGTTGAGTCATGAACCTGTCCGGACCTTTCATCCGCCGACCGGTAGCGACCCTGCTGCTGAGCCTGGCGATCATGCTGCTGGGCGGGGTGAGCTTTAACCTGTTGCCGGTGTCGCCGCTGCCGCAGATCGACTTCCCGGTGATCGTGGTCTCGGCCAGCTTGCCGGGTGCCAGCCCCGAGGTGATGGCCTCGACCGTGGCCACGCCGCTGGAGCGCTCCTTTGGCGCGATTGCCGGCATCACCACCATGAGCAGTTCGTCGAGCCAGGGCTCTACCCGAGTGATCCTGGCGTTTGACTCCGACCGTGATATCAACGGCGCGGCGCGTGAAGTGCAGGCGGCGATCAACGCGTCACGCAACCTGCTGCCCAGCGGCATGCGCAGCATGCCCACCTACAAGAAAATCAACCCGTCCCAGGCGCCGATCATGGTGCTGTCGCTGACCTCGGACGTGTTGCAAAAGGGCCAGCTCTACGACCTGGCCTCGACCATCCTGTCCCAAAGCCTGTCCCAAGTGCCGGGTGTGGGCGAAGTGCAGATCGGCGGCAGTTCCCTGCCAGCGGTGCGCATCGAGCTGGAGCCCAAGGCCCTCGACCAGTACGGCGTGGCTCTGGACGATGTGCGCAACACCATTGCCAACGCCAACCAGCGGCGGCCCAAGGGCTCGCTGGAAGACAGCGAGCGCAACTGGCAGATCCAGGCCAATGACCAGTTGGAAAAAGCCAAGGACTACGAGCCGCTGCTGATTCGCTACCAGAATGGCGCGGCCTTGCGCCTGTCGGATGTGGCGAAGATTAGCGACGGCGTTGAAGACCGCTACAACAGCGGCTTCTTCAACAACGAGCCGGCGGTGCTGTTGGTGATCAACCGCCAGTCCGGCGCCAACATCATCGAGACCGTCCGACAGATCAAGGCTCAACTGCCGGCGTTGCAGGCGGTGCTGCCGTCCAGCGTCAAGCTCAGCCTGGCCATGGACCGCTCGCCGGTCATCACCGCCACCTTGCACGAAGCCGAGATGACCCTGCTGATTGCCGTGGGGCTGGTGATTCTGGTGGTTTACCTGTTCCTCGGTAACTTCCGCGCCTCGCTGATCCCGACCCTGGCGGTGCCGGTGTCGCTGGTGGGCACTTTCGCGGTGATGTACTTGTACGGGTTCTCGCTGAACAACTTTTCGCTGATGGCGTTGATCCTGGCCACCGGCCTGGTGGTGGACGATGCCATTGTGGTGCTGGAGAACATTTCCCGGCATATCGACGATGGTGTGCCGCCCATGAAGGCGGCGTACTTGGGCGCCCAGGAAGTCGGCTTTACCTTGCTGTCGATGAACGTGTCGCTGGTGGCGGTGTTCTTGTCCATTCTGTTTATGGGCGGGATTGTCACCAACCTGTTCCGCGAGTTTTCCATCACCTTGTCCGCAGCGATCATTGTGTCGTTGATTGTCTCGCTGACCTTGACCCCCATGCTCTGCGCTCGCTGGCTCAAGCCCCACGTCAAAGACCGGATGACCGGTTTGCAGCGCTGGAGCCAGAGGATCAACGACCGGATGGTTGCCGGTTATGCCACCAGTCTGGACTGGGTACTGCGCCATCGACGCCTGACCTTGCTCAGCTTGTTGCTGACCATCGGCATGAACGTGGCGTTGTACGTGGTGGTGCCGAAAACCTTTATGCCCCAGCAGGACACCGGCCAGTTAATCGGCTTTGTGCGCGGCGATGACGGGCTGTCGTTCAGCGTGATGCAGCCGAAGATGGAGACTTTCCGCAAGGCGGTGCTCAAGGACCCGGCGGTGCTCAGCGTGGCGGGCTTTATCGGCGGCAACAACGGCACCAACAACGCGGTAATGCTGGTACGCCTCAAGCCCATCAGCGAACGCAAGATTTCTGCCCAGGCGGTGATTGAGCGCCTGCGCAAGGAAGTGCCGCTGGTGCCGGGCGGGCGCCTGTTCCTGATGGCTGACCAAGACCTGCAATTTGGCGGCAGCCGCGACCAGACCAGCGCGCAGTACTCCTACATCCTGCAAAGCGGTGATCTGGCCGCATTGCGCCTGTGGTACCCGAAAGTCGTCGCTGCGTTGCGTGAACTGCCGCAACTCACCGCCATCGACGCCCGTGAAGGCCGGGGCGCAGCCCAGGTCACGCTGATAGTCGACCGCGACCAGGCCAAGCGCCTGGGCATCGACATGGACATGGTCACCGGAGTGTTGAACAACGCCTACAGCCAACGGCAGATTTCTACGATCTACGACAGCCTTAACCAGTATCAGGTGGTCATGGAGGTCAACCCCAAATACGCCCAGGACCCGATCACCCTCAACCAGATGCAGGTGATTACTGCCGATGGCGCGCGGGTGCCGTTGTCGACCATTGCCCATTACGAGAACAGCCTGGCCGATGACCGGGTCAGTCACGAAGGCCAGTTCGCCTCGGAAAACATCGCCTTCGACATGGCCGAAGGGGTGACGGTGGAGCAGGGCACGGCCGCCATCGAACGGGCGATTGCCAAGGTCGGTTTGCCCGAAGACGTGATCGCCAAGATGGCCGGCACTGCCGATGCCTTCGCAGCCACCCAGAAAGGCCAGCCGTTCATGATCCTCGGCGCGCTCGTGGCGGTGTACCTGGTGTTGGGCATTCTGTATGAGAGCTACATTCACCCGCTGACGATCCTCTCGACCCTGCCGTCGGCCGGCGTCGGCGCCATGCTCGCGATCTACCTGACAGGGGGCGAGTTCAGCCTGATCTCCTTGCTGGGGCTGTTCCTGCTGATCGGCGTGGTGAAGAAAAACGCAATCCTGATGATCGACCTGGCCCTGCAACTGGAGCGTAACGACGGCTTGGGCCCCTTGGAATCGATTCGCAGCGCTTGCCTGTTGCGTCTGCGGCCGATCCTGATGACCACGCTGGCGGCCATCCTCGGTGCCTTGCCCTTGCTGCTCGGCGCTGGCGACGGCGCCGAAATGCGTCGCCCCCTGGGCCTGACCATCATTGGCGGCCTGGTCTTCAGCCAGGTCCTGACCCTTTACACCACCCCGGTGGTTTACCTTTATCTCGACCGCGCGCGCCATCGTTTCAATAAATGGCGCGGCGTGCGTACCGATGCTGCCCTGGACACTGCGCTATGACCGATTCAACCTTTGCCAAATTGGCCATGACCCGCGGTTCCCGTGTCGCGAGCCTGGTGCTTTGCGGCGTATTGCTCAGCGCCTGCGCCGTCGGCCCGGACTACAAGCGCCCGGATGTTATCGAACCCGTGCAATTCAAGGAGGCCCAGGGCTGGCGTCAGGCCACGCCGAGTGATTCCTTGGCCCGTGGCGCTTGGTGGGAGTTGTACGGCGACCGCCAGCTCAACGACCTGGTGGTGCGCCTGAATACGGCTAACCAGACGGTGGCACAGGCCGAGGCGCGTTTTCGCCAGGCCCAGGCACTGGTGCGCAGTTCGCGCGGGGCGTTTTACCCGACGGTCGACCTGAGCGCCGGTAAAACCCGCGCCAGCCAGGGCACCGGCAGCAGCAGTGCGAGCCTCAGCAGTTCCAGCAGTGGTATCCGCGACACCCTCAACGCGCAATTGGGCGTGAGCTGGGAAGCCGACATCTGGGGCAAATTGCGCCGTGGTCTGGAAGCCAATGAAGCCAGCGCCGAAGCCAGCTCGGCGGACTTGGCGGCCATGCGCTTGAGCCAGCAATCGGAACTGGTGCAGAGCTACCTGCAATTGCGCGTGATGGACGAACAGACCCGCTTGCTGCAAGCCACGCTGGACACTTACCAGCGCTCCCTGCAAATGACCGAAAACCAATACCGCGCTGGTGTCTCCGGCAAAGATGCGGTGGCCCAGGCGCAAACCCAGCTCAAGAGCACCCAGGCGAGTCTGATCGACCTGATCTGGCAGCGTGCGCAGCTGGAAAACGCCATTGCAGTGTTGATCGGTGAAGCGCCGGCCAACTTCAACCTGGCCGTGAGCAAGGACATCCCGGCACTGCCACAGATTCCGGTGAGCCTGCCGTCGCAGTTGCTGGAGCGCCGCCCGGACATCGCCTCGGCCGAGCGCTCGGTGATCGCTGCCAACGCCAATATTGGCGTGGCCAAGGCCGCCTACTACCCAGACTTGAGCCTGAGCCTGGCCGGTGGTTATTCCAGCAGCACGTACGCTGACTGGATCAGCCTGCCAAACCGCTTCTGGTCAGTGGGCCCGAAGCTGGCCATGACCTTGTTCGACGGCGGCCAGCGCTCGGCGGAAGTCGACCGCACTGTGGCGTCCTACGACGAAACCGTGGCCAAGTATCGCCAGACGGTGCTCGACGGCTTCCGTGAAGTGGAAAACTACATGGTGCAACTCAAGGTGCTGGAAGACGAGGCGGTGGTCAGTAACGAAGCGCTGGAAGCGGCGCGCGAATCCCTGCGCTTGACTCAGAACCAGTACAAGGCGGGGTTGATTGCCTACCTGGATGTGGTGACGGTACAGGCGACCGCACTCAGCAATGAACGCACGGTGTTAACGCTGCTGCAGAGCCGGTTGGTAGCCAGCGTGCAACTGATTGCCGCGTTGGGGGGCGGTTGGGATGGGCAGACGTCAATAGCCGAGTAGGCGTGAGGGGGAATAATGCTACGTGGTCAGGACTCGTTGCGCGCACTTGGTGCGGTCTTAGCCAATTGAGTCTGTAGTTGCTGAGCGAAGATCAACAGGCCAACGCGCGATAGCCGAACGAAAGGGCTCTTTGTTCGGCTCACTCATCATTGTTTGCCAACCTGAGTTAAATGGCTCTGAGAGATATTAAATCAGCAAATTTGTATGACTTGGAGTTGTTCTCAACATGCAGCTCTAAAGAGTCTTGGTTATACGATATCAAACTCCCAAATTCTGTTGTAGAGCGACCTTTGTATTCCAGAATTATTTTTGTGTACCGTTGTAGGTATTTTAGAATTTGGTCAACTTTACAAGCGACTCGAAATTTCAATACTCGGTTATCTCCGTCGGTTAATTGGTATTCTTTTCCACCGGGAAAATGATAGGTAATGACCGTGTCCTCGAAAGCGTCGATTCTCCCCCAGACTTCATATATTTTTTGTTTTTCATAACATATTTGTTTGTCATAACATAGATGAGTGCTTACTACGTACTCGCCATCGTCAATGGGGAAAGTGCCGCGTTCAGCAATTTTTCGCTCTACATAGGGTGTTATATCGGTCACTGCTTGAGCATCTCCGATGTTTTCGATTCTATAAGACTTGATTTCGCCGCCTTTGTCTCGAATACATTGAGTGCCTTTCAGGTGGCCAGTGTTCTCAGTGTTATTAGGGTATAGAAGTGCGATGATGGCCATTTCTGAAACTCCGAATGTCATGTGGAGTAAAGTTTATCGCTCTCAGCATGAAAGTCACCTGTAAGATATGACAGTTTTATATATCCTTACGGAATAAAAATTTTATTTTTATGGAGTGCAGGATGCTGGGAGTTTGTGTTAAACCCGATTTCTAAATACGGGCGTCTATACTGGAAAAGGGGTAACAATCCTCTAAAATTTTTAGTTTTTGTTATCCCGAGACCCGCCAACACTGAAGCGACACACTGCCTTTGATACGCAGGTGACGTCGCACACGAGCTATAGACCACTCCGGACCTGGCCAGTAGTTTGACGTCAAATTACAGGTGATGGCCCTATGATAATTAATCACCTGCACCAGAATTAATCTCGCTACAATCGCGCGCTTTGCCACCCTGGCACGGACGTCTCAAAACTGTTGCCCGCGAGAAATCCCATGCTCATCGGTAGTTATTCAACCTCCCTCGTCGTGATCTCCCTGTGCGTTGCGATCCTGGCCTCTTATACCGCGCTGGACCTGACCGGCCGCATTGCGACCGCCAAGGGCCGCGCGGTTTATTTGTGGATGGCCGGCGGGGCATTGGCCATGGGCGTGGGCGTCTGGTCGATGCACTTCATCGGCATGTTGGCCCTGCGCCTGCCGTTTGCCTTGGGCTTCGATATCGGCATTACCGCGCTGTCGTTGTTGATCGCGGTGATGTCCAGCGGCTTTGCCTTATGGCTGGTCAGCCAACCGCGCTTGCCCGCCTGGCAATTGGTGTTTGGTGCGCTGGTCATGGGCACCGGCATTGCCACCATGCATTACACCGGCATGGCCGCGATGCGCATGACCCCCGGTATCGACTACGACCCCACCTTGTTTGGAGCTTCTCTGTTAATAGCGATGGTGGCCTCGGGCGCCGCTTTGCAGATAGCTTTCAACCTGCGGCGCAACACGCCGTATGTACGCCTGGCACGCGGCGGGGCGGCGGTGGTGATGGGGTTTGCTATCGTCGGTATGCATTACACCGGAATGGCCGCAGCACGCTTTGCCGATGAAAGCTACTGCGCTGCCGCGTTGGACGGCTTGACCGGTAAGGGCCTGGATAACCTGGTGCTGGTCACCACCCTGGCGGTGCTTGCCATCGCGTTGCTGACCTCGTTGCTCGACGCGCGGCTGGAGGCCCGCACCGCTGTGCTCGCCGACTCCCTCAGCCTGGCCAATCAGGAACTGACCCACCTGGCCCTGCATGACATGCTCACCGGTCTGCCTAACCGCACGTTGCTGGCCGACCGGATTCAACAGGCCATACAGGCCGTTAACGAGCAGGGCGGTTGCTTCGCCTTGATGTTTATCGACCTGGATGGCTTCAAGCCAGTCAACGATGCCTTTGGCCATCACATGGGCGACCAGTTGCTGCGCGAAGTCGGCCTGCGCCTGCGCGAAGACTTGCGCGGCCACGACACCCTGGCGCGCATCGGCGGTGATGAATTTGTGCTGTTGGTGCAACTGAGCCAGCCAGACGATGCCCTGCGCTTGGCCGAGCGGCAGGTCGGGCTGATCAACCGCTCATTCCAGGTGGCCGAGCATGAGCTGAAAATCTCGGCCAGTATCGGCATCGCTGTGTTCCCAGGTAACGGTGGCAACCCCCAGGAATTGTTGATGAACGCCGACGCCGCGATGTACCACGCCAAGGGCATGGGCAAGAACGGCTACAGCTTTTTCGACGTGTCGATGAACACCAATGCGCGCAAGCAATTGCAGTTGTTGCAGGACCTGCGCAACGCCCTCGACCAAGAGCAATTTCGCTTGTACTACCAACCCAAGTTCGATGCGGTCAGTGGTATTGCGGTGGGCGCCGAAGCGCTGGTGCGCTGGGAGCATCCGCAGCAGGGTCTGTTGTTGCCGGCCACCTTTATCGAACTGGCGGAAAAGACTGGCTTGATCATTCCCATCGGCGAGTGGGTGCTTAATGAAGCCTGCCGTCAGATGAGCGTGTGGTACGCGCTGGGTTATGAGCATTGGCGCATCGCCGTGAACCTGTCGGCGTTGCAGTTCTGCCATGCGGGGCTGGTCAAGAGTGTGGCCGACGCCCTTGATCGTCATCAGTTGCCGGCCAACAGCCTGACCCTGGAGATCACCGAAACCACCGCCATGAGCGATGCCGACGCGAGTATGACGGTGTTGCAGCAGCTCTCGGACATGGGCGTCGACCTGTCCATCGATGACTTCGGCACCGGCTATTCCAGCCTGATGTACCTCAAGCGCCTGCCGGCCAACGAGTTGAAGATCGACCGCGGTTTTGTGCGCGACCTTGAGCACGACAGCGATGACGCCGCCATCGTTTCGGCCATCGTTGCCCTCGGCCAGGCCTTGGGATTGCGGATTGTCGCCGAAGGCGTGGAAACGGACGTGCAGCAGAGTTTCCTCACGCGGCTGGGCTGTAACTCCCTGCAGGGTTACTTGCTGGGGCATCCGCTGCCGGCCGATGGTTTCATGGCGGATATTCTGCGGGCCGAGGACGCACAGGCGCCTGACAAAAACAGTGCCTGACGGTTAGTATCGGATCCAACCCTAACGCCAGGTTGGATCAGGAGACCGTACGCATGGACAAAGTTGTCATCATCACCGGGGGCAGTCGCGGTATTGGCGCCGAAACGGCACTGCTGGCGGCGCGCGAAGGCTATCGCATCTGCATCAACTACCGCTCCGATGAAAAAGCGGCCCTGGGCGTTCTGGAACAGGTCCGTGGCCTGGGTGCCCAGGCGATTGCTGTGCGGGCTGATGTCAGCATCGAAGATGAAGTGATTGCGTTGTTTCATCGCGTCGACGCCGAGTTGGGCCGCGTGACCGCCCTGGTCAACAATGCCGGCACCGTGGCGCACAAGTCGCGGGTCGATGAGATGTCCGAATTCCGCATCCTTAACATCATGAGGACCAATGTGCTGGGGCCGATCCTGTGTGCCAAGCACGCGGTGTTGCGCATGTCGCCCAAACATGGCGGGCAGGGTGGCAGCATCGTCAACGTGTCCTCGGTGGCGGCGCGCCTGGGTTCGCCGGGTGAATACGTGGACTATGCAGCCTCCAAGGGCGCCCTCGACACTTTCACCATCGGCCTGTCCAAAGAAGTGGCAGGTGAGGGTATTCGCGTCAACGCAGTACGCCCCGGCTATATCTTTACCGACTTCCACGCCCTCAGCGGCGACCCGGATCGGGTCAGCAAGCTGGAGTCCGGCATTCCCATGGCCCGTGGAGGGCGGCCGGATGAAGTGGCGGAAGCGATTATCTGGTTGTTATCGGATAAGGCGTCGTATGCCACCGGGACTTTTTTAGATTTGGGTGGCGGCCGTTGAGTCGGTAGCGTCTGTGCGGGCGCCATCGGGAGCAAGCCCCCTCCCACATTTTGATCGGGTTCACACAGTCCAAGTGTGGGAGGGGGCTTGCTCCCGATGCCGTCAGAAAGAGCAACCCCACTCCCTCAAAACGACCGCACAATCCGCCCCAACGTCTCCATCGCCTTCTCCGAGGCCTCGGTCCACGGGCTGCCATAGTTCAGGCGAATACAGTTTCTGAAGCGCTGGGTCGCCGAAAAAATCGGCCCCGGTGCAATGCTGATGCCTTGCGCCAGCGCCATCTGGAACAACTTCAATGAGTCCGTTTGTTCCGGCAATTCCAGCCACAGGAAATACCCTCCGGCCGGCTGGCTGACGCGGGTCTGCGCCGGGAAATACCGAGCGATGGCGGCGAGCATGGCGCTTTGTTGTTCTTCCAGGGCATAACGCAATTTGCGCAGGTGGCGGTCATAGCCGCCATGTTGCAGGTAGTCGGCAATCGCCGCCTGGGCTGGCATCGACGGGCACAGCGAGGTCATCAGCTTGAGACGTTCGACCTTTTGCGCATAGCGCCCGGCGGCGACCCAGCCGACGCGGTAGCCGGGCGCCAGGCTCTTGGCAAAG
Source organism: Pseudomonas sp. RIT357 (assembly GCF_000632245.1). NCBI lineage: Bacteria > Pseudomonadati > Pseudomonadota > Gammaproteobacteria > Pseudomonadales > Pseudomonadaceae > Pseudomonas > Pseudomonas sp. RIT357. Next base: position 27,968 of record NZ_JFYX01000016.1, on the reverse strand, counting down.
GAACCGCAGTGCATCACCAGTCCTTCGGTGTCGAAGGCTTTGGCCGGCTTGGGCGCCTGTTGCCCGTAATACAGCTCGGCGTAAACATCGTCCTCAATCAGCGGCACCTGGTGACTGCGCAACAGCTCAACCAGTGCCTGCTTCTTTTCTTCCGGCAACGTTGCGCCCATGGGGTTCTGGAAACTGGTCATGGTCCAGCAGGCCTTGATCGGATAGCGCGCAAGGGCTTGCGCCAGGGCGCCGAGGTCGATGCCGTCGCGCGGGTGCACCGGAATTTCCACCGCCTTGAGCTTCAGGCGTTCCAGCACTTGCAGGCAGGCATAGAACGCCGGGGCCTCGATGGCCACCAGATCGCCCGGTTCCGTCACGGCTTGCAGGCACAGGTTCAGGGCTTCCAGGGCGCCATTGGTGATCAGCAGTTCTTCCATCGGCAGCATCAGGCCGCCGACCATGTAGCGCAGGGCAATTTGTCGACGCAACTGCGGATTGCCCGGCGACATGTCGGTGACCACCAGGCGCGGGTCCATTTCACGGCTGGCGCTGGCCAGGGATCGGGCCAGGCGCTGCAACGGGAACAGCATCGGGCTGGGGAACGCCGAGCCGAAGGGCACTGTATTGGGGTCTTTGATCGAGTCGAGCACGGAAAACACCAACTCGCTGACATCCACCTCGGTGGACTCGTGCACCTGCTCGCTCACCGCCGGCTCAGAGAACGGGCTCGGTGCATGGGTGTTGACGAAGTAGCCGGAACGCGGCCGCGCACGGATCAGGCCACGGCGTTCCAGCAGGTAATAGGCCTGGAACACCGTGGACGGGCTGACGCCGTAGGTTTGGCTGGCGTAGCGCACCGACGGCACACGTTGGCCAGGCCCCAGGACGCCAGAGCGGATCAGTTCGGCAATGTCTTCGGCGAATTTTTCGTAGCGTTTCATAGGGGCCTTAACAATGTTTATACGAGCGCAGATCCAATCCGGGAGGGGGTAAGCCGCTCCCACATTGGATTCTCACTGATTTAGATAGATCTCAGCGGTTCAACGGCGCCACAAAGCGGCTGTCGGCAACGCTATGGATCCCTGGCTCATCTACATCCATCACTTTGAAGCGCAACGTCTGGGAACTGCTCGCGGGTTTCTCCGCGAGCAATGCCACCGACACCGGCACATCTATGATTTCCCCCGGCGCCAGGCTGATCTCGGTCTTGCCTTGCAGTTGGAAACCGTCGGCCTCCACGAGCTCCACCCGATAATCCTGGCGTTGCTGGGTCTTGTTGATGACCTTGAGGCTGTAGATATTTTCGATCTGGCCCTGGGCGTTCTCGCGGAACATGCCACGGTCTTTGGTCACGTCCAGCGACACCATCGGCCGCTCCACCAGTGCTACTACCAGCGCGGCAATCATCACCAGCAGCACCGCACTGTAGCCGATCAGACGGGGCCGTAGCAGACGGGTTTTGCCGCCTTGCAGTTGATGCTCGCTGGTATAGCTCACCAGACCACGGGCATAACCCATTTTGTCCATGATCGAATCACAGGCGTCGATGCAGGCCGCGCAGCCGATGCATTCCATTTGCAGGCCATCGCGGATATCAATGCCGGTGGGGCAGACCTGCACGCACAGGTGGCAGTCAATGCAGTCACCCAGGCCGACATCGGCCGGCTTGACCTCGCGTTTGCGCGGGCCACGGTTCTCGCCACGGGCGCTGTCGTAGGAAATGGTCAGGGTGTCTTTATCGAACATCACGCTCTGGAACCGCGCATACGGACACATGTGCATGCACACCGCCTCACGCAGCCAACCGGCATTGATGTAGGTCGCGGCGGTGAAAAACAGCACCCAGAAAAGGCTCACGCCCCCCATTTGCCAAGTCAGCAGTTCCTCGGCCAACGGGCGGATAGGCGTGAAGTAGCCGACAAAGGTCAGCCCAGTCAGCACGCTGATGCCCAGCCACAGCGTGTGCTTGGCCGAGCGCCTTGCCAGTTTGTTGAGGCTCCAGGGCGCGGCTTGCAGCTTGATGCGTTGGTTACGCTCGCCCTCAGTGACCTTTTCGCACCACATAAACAACCACGTGAACGAGCTTTGCGGGCAGGTATAGCCGCACCACACGCGGCCGGCGAACACGGTGATCGCGAACAGGCCGAAGGCGCAGATAATCAGCAGCGCCGACAGCAGGATGAAATCCTGGGGCCAGAACGTCGCGCCAAAAATATGGAATTTGCTTTCCGCCAGATCCCACAGCACGGCTTGGCGCCCGCCCCAGTTCAGCCACACGGTGCCGAAAAACGCCAGGAACAGAAAGCCGGCACCGGCTACGCGCAAGGTGCGGAACAGTCCGGTGAAGCTGCGGGTATGGATCAGGGTGTCGCTGGATTTGGCCTTCACCTTCTTTGGGTGTATGGGCTCAAAGGCTTCCACGGTTGGGATTCGTTCGCTCATGGTCGTTCGCTCATCAGCCTCCATCAGGCGGATGAACTATGGGCCGGGGACTGTTTGCATAACAGACTCAGCTAGCGCGATAAAAAGCGGATCAGATGGTCGGTGTGGTGAGCTCTGCGACAATCTGCTGCACCCCGGCGCGCCTGGGGTGCAGGGGCATTTCAGCGGTAATGATACAGATCAATCAAATCAGCGAACCAGGCTCCGTGGCCTTCACATGGTTGCGTCCGTCTGTCGCGCCTTCGACGGTCAAGGCGTCTGCTTCAGCTTCGGTGATGTAGGTGCGCTCGCCCGCAAGTTCTACGTAGGACATGGACTTGTCATCGTCCGTCAATATCTTCACTCGGGTGGCGGGGACGCTCTGTTCCTGGCCATTGTCGTCGAGCGTGAAATAGCACAGGTGGTTTTCAATACGCAGGGTCATGTCGAACTCCTTTCTCATCGGCTATGAACCTTAGGGCATGGTGCCGTGGCGTGGTTCAAGGCAACTGACTGGCGGTAGGCGCTGTCCATGACTTAACCGCTTCTTTAAAGGACAGGATCCATGGACGCTTGGTGGCATGAAGTGTGGCAAACCCTGCAGGCCGAGTTCGCCGATATCGGCGATGCCAAACAACTGACCCAGATCACCGTGCGCCTGCTGATCGCCGCCGTACTCGGCGGCATCCTGGGTTTTGAGCGCGAGAGCAAGGGCAAGGCCGCCGGGGTACGGACCCACATGCTGGTGGCGTTGGGCGCCGCGCTGTTTGTGATGGTGCCGCAGATGTCAGGTAATCAGGCGGATGCTATGAGTCGCGTCGTGCAGGGCGTTATCGCGGGGATCGGCTTTCTCGGCGCAGGCACGATCATCAAAGGCAAGGATGATGAAGAGGGGCATGTCAAAGGCCTGACCACCGCCGCCGGCCTGTGGATGACCGCTGCGATTGGGGTCTCGGCCGGGTTGGGCCGGGAATCGACAGCGGTCCTGAGTACGTTGCTGGCGTTGGCGGTGTTCAGTGTGATGCCGAAAATCGTCAAGCGTTTCGAGAAGGACTGACGATCACAGGGGGCATGGTTGTCGGCGGCTCTTCCACCGGTGGTGGCTCATTTTCGGGCGGCTCTTTTTCTGGAATCGGCTCCGGTTCGGTGGGCGGCAGGGTCGGATTGTCGATATTAGGATCAGGGGTTTCAGCCGGGATCGGGATATTCATCGGTGTGGCCTCCTTTGTGCTTTGCTCTACCGGTGGACAACCGCCCGGGCGATTTGATTCCCCGCTCAATGGCGGAACATCCACCTGAACTTTTGACCAAGCCTCAGGCTCGGACCTATTACGGCCTTGCTCAGGGAGAGCGTCGCCGTCTCAGAATTCGGATCAAGCAAAGAGCGTCCACAGGGCGTAAGGGGAAGATGCTCGATGACTGCTGAAACTCAGGTTCCAGATGTTTCCTTATTGCCGCTGTCCCAGGCGCTGTTGCTGCCCAGGATTGCAATCGAAAGCACCATGCCTGTGATTGATGGCGGTGAATTCGCCGTTAAGGCCGCAGTGGGCCAGCGGGTCACCGTGACCAGCAAGGTGTTCGCCGATGGCCACGACAAACTCGCCGTATTGATCCGCTGGCGCCCGCTGCAGGACGAAAGCTGGCACAGCGTGGTGATGGCGGATGTGGGCAACAACGGTTGGGAGGGCGCGTTTACCGTCACCGATCAGGGCCCTCACGAATACTGCATCGAAGCCTGGATCGATACCTTCGCCAGCTTTTGCTACGAGCTGCGCAAAAAGCAAGAGGCCGGTGTGCCGGTCAGCCTGGAGTTGCAGGAAGGCCGCAGCCTGGTGTTGCAGGCCGCGGAACGCAGTGACAACGAACTGCGCGATCGCTTGATGCTGCTGCACCACGAACTGTCCGGCCTGCTGGAAACCGAGCAGGTCGCACTGTTTCTGCACGAAGACAGTGCACATTTGATGACTCAGGCCGATCACCGCGCCTATTTGAGCATCAGTGCCGTATACCCGATCGATGTGGAGCGTGAAGCGGCGCAATTCGCCAGTTGGTACGAGCTGTTTCCGCGCTCGATCACTGATGATCCGGCCCGTCACGGCACCTTCAACGATGTGCACGCACGCCTGCCGATGATCCATGACATGGGCTTCGACGTGCTGTACTTCCCGCCGATCCACCCCATCGGCCGCAGCCACCGCAAGGGCAAGAACAATTCCCTCACCGCCGGCCCTGACGATCCGGGCAGCCCGTACGCCATTGGCAGTGAGGAGGGCGGCCACGAAGCCATCCACCCGCAACTGGGCAGTCGCGATGATTTCCGCCGCCTGGTCCAGGCTGCCGCCGATCATGGCCTGGAAATCGCCTTGGACTTTGCCATCCAGTGCTCCCAGGATCACCCGTGGCTCAAGCAGCATCCGGGTTGGTTCAACTGGCGTCCGGACGGGACGATCAAATACGCGGAAAACCCGCCGAAAAAGTACCAGGACATCGTTAACGTCGACTTCTATGCGGCGGACGCGATTCCCAGTCTCTGGACGGAGTTGCGCGACATCGTAGTGGGCTGGGTGGAAGAGGGCGTTAAGACCTTTCGCGTCGACAACCCCCACACCAAACCGCTGCCGTTCTGGCAATGGCTGATCAGCGATGTGCGTTCAAAGTACCCCGAGGTGATCTTCCTGGCTGAAGCCTTCACCACGCCTGCGATGATGGCGCGGCTGGGCAAGGTCGGTTATTCCCAGAGCTACACCTACTTCACCTGGCGCAATACCAAGGCTGAACTGAGCGAGTACTTCACTCAGTTGAACCAGTCGCCGTGGCGCGAGTGCTACCGGCCGAACTTCTTCGTCAATACGCCGGACATTAACCCAGCCTTCCTGCACGAGTCCGGCCGCCCAGGCTTTTTGATCCGGGCCGCGCTGGCGACCATGGGCTCGGGCCTGTGGGGCATGTATTCCGGTTTTGAATTGTGTGAATCAGCGCCGGTGCCGGGCAAAGAGGAATACCTGGACTCGGAGAAATATGAAATCCGCCCACGGGACTTCACCGCGCCCGGCAACATCATTGCCGAGATTGCCCAGCTCAACCGTATCCGCCGGCAAAATCCGGCGTTGCAGACGCATCTGGGGTTGAAGCTCTACACCGCCTGGAACGACAACATCCTGTACTTCGGCAAGCGCAGTGAGGATGGCAGTAACTTCATTCTGGTGGCGATCAACCTCGATCCATTCAACGCCCAGGAAGCGCATTTTGAGTTGCCGCTGTGGGAACTGGGGCTGCCGGATGATGCGCAGACCCAAGGCGAAGACCTGATGAACGGCCATCGCTGGACCTGGTATGGCAAGACCCAATGGACACGCCTTGATCCGCAGATGCCGTTTGGAATCTGGCGCATCACGGTTGCCTAAGTCTTGCGCAGATCCATTGTGGGAGGGGGCTTGCCCACTCCCACAACGATCGCATCGCGTCCGCAGAATTTAAGTCATTCAGGAGTTTCCAATGGCGAAGAAACCTAACCCTGCCACCTTTATCAAAGACCCGCTCTGGTACAAGGACGCGGTGATCTACCAGGTTCACGTCAAATCCTTTTTTGACTCCAACAACGACGGCATCGGTGACTTCCCCGGGCTGATCGCCAAGCTCGATTACATCGCCGACCTCGGCGTGAATACCATTTGGTTATTGCCGTTTTATCCCTCGCCTCGCCGCGATGACGGCTATGACATCGCCGAATACCGTGGCGTACACAGCGACTACGGCACCCTGGCCGACGCCAAGCGCTTTATCGCCGAGGCCCATAAGCGTGGATTGCGGGTGATTACTGAGCTGGTGATCAACCACACCTCCGACCAGCACCCGTGGTTCCAGCGTGCCCGCAAGGCCAAGCCTGGTTCGGCGGCGCGGGACTTCTATGTGTGGTCCGATGACGACCAGAAGTACGATGGCACGCGCATCATTTTCCTCGACACCGAGAAGTCCAACTGGACTTGGGACCCGGTCGCCGGCCAGTACTTCTGGCACCGTTTCTATTCTCACCAGCCCGACCTCAACTTCGACAACCCGCAGGTGATGAAGGCCGTGCTGTCGGTGATGCGTTACTGGCTGGACATGGGCATTGACGGCCTGCGCCTGGACGCCATCCCGTACTTGATCGAGCGCGACGGCACCAACAACGAGAACCTTCCCGAAACCCACGATGTGCTCAAGCAGATCCGCGCCGAAATCGACGCCAACTACCCGGACCGCATGTTGCTCGCCGAAGCCAACCAATGGCCGGAAGACACTCAGCTGTATTTCGGTGACAAAAAGGGCGACGACGGCGATGAATGCCACATGGCGTTCCACTTCCCGCTGATGCCGCGCATGTACATGGCCCTGGCCCAGGAAGATCGCTTCCCCATCACCGATATTCTGCGCCAGACCCCGGAGATTCCCGCCAACTGCCAATGGGCGATCTTCCTGCGCAACCACGATGAGTTGACCCTTGAAATGGTCACCGATAAAGAGCGCGATTACCTGTGGAATTACTACGCCGCAGATCGGCGCGCGCGCATCAACCTGGGGATTCGTCGCCGTCTGGCACCGTTGCTGGAGCGGGATCGCCGTCGCGTGGAATTGCTTAACAGCCTGCTGCTGTCGATGCCCGGTACGCCGACGTTGTATTACGGCGATGAAATCGGCATGGGCGATAACATCTACCTCGGCGACCGCGACGGTGTGCGCACGCCGATGCAGTGGTCCATCGACCGTAACGGCGGCTTCTCCCGCGCCGATCCGGCCAGCCTGGTGCTGCCGCCGATCATGGATCCGCTGTACGGCTACCAGTCGGTCAATGTCGAAACCCAGACTCAAGACCCGCACTCACTGCTCAACTGGAATCGGCGCATGTTGGCGGTGCGCAAGCAATCCAAGGCATTTGGTCGGGGCAGTTTGAAAATGCTCTCGCCGAGCAATCGCCGCATCCTGGCCTATACCCGTGAATACACCGGGGAAGACGGCCGTACGGAAATTATCCTGTGTGTGGCCAACGTGTCCCGCAGCGCCCAGGCGGCGGAATTGGACCTCTCTGCCTTCGCGGGAATGGTGCCGGTGGAGATGCTTGGCGGAAACGCTTTCCCGCCCATTGGCCAGTTGAATTTCCTGCTGACGCTGGCGCCCTACGGCTTCTATTGGTTTGTACTGGCGGCGGAAAACCAGATGCCCAGTTGGCATGTGGAACCGGCGCAGAGCATCCCTGACTTCACCACTCTGGTACTGAAAAAACGCATGGAAGAATTGCTCGAAGAACCTTGTCGCACCACCCTGGAGCAGACCTCGTTGCCGGCCTGGCTGCCCAAGCGGCGCTGGTTCGCCGGTAAGGACACCGCCATCGACAGCGTGAACATCGCTTACGGCGTGCGGTTTGGCGACCCGGAGCATCCGGTGTTGCTCAGTGAAATTGACGTCACCAGCGGCGGCCAAGTCAGTCGCTATCAACTGCCCTTTGGCTTCCTGGGTGAAGACCAGTTCACCAGTGCCTTGCCGCAACAATTGGCCCTGGCTCGTGTGCGGCGTACGCGGCAGGTGGGGCTGGTCACCGATGCCTTCAGCCTGGAGCACTTCATCCGCGCGGTGATCCAGGGTCTGCAGGCGGGTACGGTGCTCACTTCCAGCGAAGGCGATTTACGTTTTGAAGCTACGCCGCACCTGGCCCCGCTGCAACTGACGGACGACGCCCAAGTACGCTACTTGTCCGCCGAGCAGTCCAACAGTTCGGTGGTAGTGGGCGAGAGCCTGGTGCTCAAGTTGATCCGCAAAGTCAGCGCCGGCGTACACCCGGAGCTGGAAATGAGCGCCTACCTCACCGCTGCCGATTACCCGAATATCTCGCCGCTGCTGGGCTCGATGATTCGTCGCGACGCCGATGGCCAGGACAACCTGCTGATGATTGCCCAGGGTTACTTGAGCAATCAGGGCGACGCCTGGAGCTGGACCCAGAACAATCTGGAACGCGCGATTCGCGATGAACTGGCGCAGGCCATTTCCGAGCAGGAACAGCACTACAACGCCTTGGGTGAACTGGCGGACTTTGCCGGGTTGCTCGGCCAGCGCTTGGGGGAAATGCACCTGGTGCTAGGCGCGAAGACTGACAACAAGGACTTCAAACCCGAAGTCACTACGGCCAAGGACACTCAGGCCTGGGCCAAGGACGTGGGCGCACAGCTTGACCGCGCGCTGCAATTGCTCAAGTTGCATCAACACACATTGAACCCGGCGGATCAGGCACTGGTCAGTGACTTGCTGGCGCAGAAAAAAGCCATCGGCGCCCATGTCCAGGCGTTGGCGAAAGCCACGTTGGGCGGGCTGCGTATTCGGGTTCACGGTGATTTACACCTGGGCCAGGTACTGGTGGTGAAGGGCGATGCTTACCTGATCGACTTTGAAGGCGAGCCAGCCAGGCCATTGCATGAGCGGCGTGGCAAGCACAGCCCGTATAAAGATGTGAGCGGCGTACTGCGCTCGTTTGATTACGCGGCGGCCATGGCCTTGAATGTGCAAGGTGTGGATCATTCGCCGCAAGCCGATCTGGCCCGCAGGCGCGTGACCGATCGCTATCTGAATGAAGCACGCGAGGCATTTATCCAGGCTTATCAGACAGCTACGTCTACACTGGCGCATGACTGGCAGGATGCCAAAGGCCAGGACGCCGCGCTGACCTTGTTCAGCCTGGAGAAGGCCGCGTACGAAGTGGCTTACGAAGCGGAGAATCGCCCGACCTGGCTACCGGTGCCCCTGCAAGGGCTGCACGGGTTGCTCAGCGGGCTAGCACCTCTATCTAAAACTGCACGCGGTGGGGAGACGTCATGAATTACACGCATAAAGAACCGCTGCAGCCCAAGTTGACTGCCATGCCGGCGTCCAAGGACGTCGAAGCGCTGGTGCGCGCCGAGCACCATGACCCGTTCTCGATCCTCGGGCCACATGATGACGAGCAGGGTGGGCAATTTATCCGCGCATTCCTGCCGGAAGCTCTGAGCGTCCAGGTGTTGGCGCAGGACAGTGGCGAGCCGATCGGCAGCCTGGACGCGACCCAGGTGCCGGGCTTGTTTGTCGGGCACTTCACCACGCGCCAGGCCTACCTGCTGAAGATCCAGTGGGCCGGCGGTGAGCAAATTACCGAAGACCCCTACAGTTTCAGCCAGTTGTTGCTGGGCGAAATGGACCTGTACCTGTTTGCCGAAGGCAACCATCGCGATCTCAGCAGCTGCCTGGGTGCACAGGTGACCAGCGTCGATGGCGTGCAGGGCGTGCGCTTTGCCGTGTGGGCGCCGAATGCGCGGCGGGTGTCGGTGGTGGGCGATTTCAATATCTGGGACGGTCGCCGCCATCCGATGCGCCTGCGCCATCCTTCGGGCGTATGGGAGTTGTTTATCCCGCGTCTGCAACCGGGTGCGGCCTACAAGTACGAGATCCTGGGTGCCAATGGGATTTTGCCGCTCAAGGCTGACCCCATGGCATTAGCCACTCAACTGCCGCCGGACACTGCGTCGAAAGTCGCTCCGCCGTTGCAGGTGGATTGGCAGGACCATGAGTGGATGCAGTCGCGCAGCGAAAAGCAGAAATCCTCCGCACCGCTGTCGATCTATGAGTTGCACGTGGGCTCCTGGCAATGCGAGCTGGACGAGGCCGGCGAAGTCGCCCGCCAATACGGCTGGCGTGAACTGACGGAACGGCTGATCCCGTACGTGCAGCAACTGGGTTTCACCCATATCGAACTGATGCCGATCATGGAGCACCCGTTTGGTGGCTCCTGGGGCTATCAAGCGTTGTCGCAGTTCGCCACGAGTGCGCGCTTTGGCTCGCCGGAAGATTTCGCCTATTTCGTCAATGCGCTGCACCAGGCCGATATCGGCGTGATCCTTGACTGGGTACCGGCGCATTTCCCCACCGATACCCACGGACTGGCACAGTTTGACGGCACGGCGCTGTACGAATACGCCAACCCGCTGGAAGGTTTCCACCAGGATTGGGACACGCTGATCTACAACTTGGGCCGCACCGAAGTTCACGGCTTTATGCTGGCGTCGGCCCTGCATTGGCTTAAACACTTCCATATCGACGGGCTGCGTGTGGATGCGGTGGCGTCGATGCTGTACCGCGATTACTCGCGCAAGGCTGGTGAATGGGTGCCCAACCGCCACGGCGGTCGTGAGAACCTGGAAGCCATCGACTTCCTGCGTCACCTGAACGACGTAGTGGCCTTGGAAGCTCCCGGCGCGTTGGTGATCGCCGAGGAATCCACCGCCTGGCCCGGTGTGAGCCAGCCGACCCAACAGGGCGGCCTGGGCTTCAACTACAAGTGGAACATGGGCTGGATGCACGATTCCCTGCATTACATCCAGCAAGACCCGGTGTATCGCGCCCATCACCACAACGAGCTGAGCTTTGGCCTGGTGTATGCCTGGTCCGAGCGTTTTATCCTGCCGATTTCCCACGATGAGGTGGTGCACGGCAAGCACTCGTTGATCGACAAGATGCCCGGCGACCGCTGGCAGAAATTTGCCAACCTGCGTGCCTATCTGGCGTTCATGTGGATGCATCCCGGCAAGAAGCTGTTGTTCATGGGCTGCGAATTCGGCCAGTGGCGCGAGTGGAACCACGACCAGCAACTGGACTGGTACTTGTTGCAGTACGCCGAGCACAAAGGCGTGCAGAAGCTGGTCGGCGACTTGAACCGTCTGTACCGCGAAGAGCCGGCCCTGCACGAGCAGGACGATGCGCCGCAAGGTTTCCAATGGCTGATCGGCGATGACGCGATCAACAGTGTCTACGCGTGGCTGCGCTGGAGCAAAGACGGCAAGCCCGTGCTGGTGGTGGCTAACTTCACACCGGTGCCGCGCGAGTCCTATTCCGTTGGTGTGCCGTTTGCCGGGCGCTGGAGTGAGGTGATCAACAGTGATGCGGACATGTATGCCGGTTCCAACTTCGGTAATGGCGGCGAAGTCTTTACCCAGGATGAACCGCGCCATGGGCAACCGGTGTCGCTGTCGCTGAATTTGCCGCCGCTGGGGGTGTTGATTCTGCGACCTGAAGGGGGTTAACCGCTCTGCCGCGCGGGATTCAGTTGTCCGCGGTGCTGGCAGGGTGCCACAATGGCGCCTTTGTCATGGCAGTCGAATCAGGCGAATTTCATGAATGGCCTTGGGCGTGAGCAGGACCAGGATTGCGTTATAGAGGAGCAGGTGCGGACTGACCGTCTGCACCAGCTGTTCCGGCAGTCATTTGCCGCCATTTTGGGCAGTTACCTGGCGGCTACCATGCTCTGCTGGCTGTGTTGGGATCGCTTCGACCACGACGTTATGCTGGTCTGGATGCTGTTGCTCACAGCGTCGTCGCTGCTGCGAGTGAAGATGTTCATGGACTGGTTTCGCTGCCCCAACAGCGAGCGCACGCCGGCTCGCTGGGAGCGCCGCTACTGGGTCACTCTCGTGCTCTCTGCCGGTATCTGGGGCGCCGGTGCGTTAGCGGTGATGCCAGCGGATGATCGGTTGTCCCAGGTGCTGGTGATGCTGTTCACCGTGGGCATGTCGGTCAGCGCGGTGTCGTGTTACTCGGCCTATCGCTACATGACGCTGGCGTCTATCGGTCTGGTATTGCTGCCGTGCACCTTCTGGCTGCTGTTCCAGCCGGCTCCCATGCAGGTGGGTGTTGCCATCGCGGTGCTGGTGTTCACCACCTTTGTCGCCAGCGCCACGCGCAAATTGTCCGATGCGCTGGAAAAGGCGTTTCGCCTGACTCGGCAAATGGAAAGAGCCCACAACATTTCAACCCGTGCCGCACAGACCGATGAGCTGACCGGGCTGATGAACCGTCGTGCATTCTTCGAACATGCCCATTCGCTGTACGCACAATGCCGACACAACCAACAGCCGCTGTGCGCGCTGATGCTGGACATGGACCACTTCAAGCACATCAACGACACCTATGGACACCAGGCCGGCGACCAAGTGTTGCGCCAGATTGGAGGAGTGATCAGTGCGTCGTTTCGCAAGTCTGATGTGTATGGCCGTCTGGGCGGTGAGGAGTTTGCGGTATTGCTGCCCAATACCTCGCTGGAAACCGCACGGGGTATTGCCGAGCAGTTGATCAAGGCGATTTCCGGATTGCCGGCTGAACCGGTCACCGGGCTTTCGGCCAGCTTGGGCGTTGCTTCGGCCCATGCGCTGGACGGGGACTTGCATGGCCTGATGAACACCGCCGACAAGGCGCTGTACCGGGCCAAGGCCCTGGGCCGCAACCAAGTGGCCGTGGCGGAGTAGGGCGACGCTCAGTCCTTGAGTGTTGCCTTGATCAATACCTGCGAAAGTTGTTCGGCCGAGTAAGGCTTGGGCAGAAACTCGAAGCCTTCATAGCCGCTGTCTGCCAGCTCCTCGCTGTAACCCGAGGTCAACACCACCGGCAGGTCGGCACGACGCTGGCGTAGCAGCTTGGCCATGGCGACGCCGGTGATACCGGGCATCACGACGTCGGAGAAGATGACGTCAAAGGCCATTCCATCCTGGCCGGCCAAGCTCAGGGCTTGTTCGGCATCGGTCGCCCAGGCGGTCTGATAGCCCAAGTCTTCAAGGATTTGGCGGGCAAACCGGCCGACCTCCAGGTTGTCTTCCACGATCAGCACCCGACACTGGGTTGTGTCGTGGGGCATGGCGAGCGTTCCCTGAGGGCTTTGGGGCGGCACATCCTGTGCTTCGACCTGGGGCAAATACAGGGTAAATACGCTGCCTTGGCCGGGCGTGCTGGACACATCGATATTGCCCCCCGACTGTTTGGCGAACCCGAAGACCTGCGACAGACCCAGGCCGGTGCCTTTTCCGACGGCCTTGGTGGTAAAGAACGGCTCGAAAATCCGCTCCACGGTGTCGGCGGCAATACCCGGCCCGGTATCAGCCATGGAGATGGCGATATACGGTTGGCGTGACCCCGCATCGCCACGGATACGTGGCAGCGGCTTGCGCCCGACCACCCGTAGGCTCAGCGTGCCCTGGCCGCCCATGGCGTCCCGGGCATTGAGGGCGATGTTGATCAGCGCGGTTTCAAACTGGCTCGCGTCGATGCGGGCGAAACAGGCCTGTGACGGCATCTCGACCTGCACCTGAATGCGTGCACCGGTGACGCTTTCCAGCATCTCGCCAATGTTCTGTACCCGCTGGCCTACGTCGAAGACCTCCGGGTTGAGCGGTTGTCGACGGGCAAAGGCGAGCAACTGGCTGGTCAGCTTGCTGGCCCGCTCCACGGTATCCGAAACGGCGCTCATGTAGCGCTGGCGGCGCTCTTCCGACAGGCCTGGCTGCCGCAAAAAATCCACCGAGGAGCGAATGATCGTGAGCAGGTTGTTGAAGTCATGGGCGACGCCGCCGGTCAGCTGTCCGATGGCTTCGAGTTTCTGGGATTGGTGCAACGCGGCTTCGGCTTGGGCCAGCGCCTGCGTGCGTTCCTCCACCCGCTGTTCCAGGTAGGTGTTCAGCTCGGCATACGCTGCCAGACCTTCACGGACCTCGGCATCGGCGCGCACGCGTTCGATATGGGCCCAGGAGCGCTCGGTGACTTCCCTCAACAAGGCCAGGTCGTAGGGTGACCATGGGCGTGGGGATTTGTCGTGGACGGCCATCAATGCAGTCAGGCGTCCGTTCTTGATCAGAGGCATGCAGATAGTCGCAGTCACCCCCAGGGACTGGAAGGCCGCAGACTCTTCGGGTGGCAGCTCGCGCAGGTTGTCGCAGATCACCAGAGGCTCGCCAGCCCGCAGGCAGTTGACGGCCGCCTCGCCGAACGCTGCCAGGCTGTAGCGACCGACAATGCTCGGCGAGCCGGGCGCGGTCCAGTTGTCGCGAATGGTAAAGCCGTCTTCATCGGCGTCCATGTCGGCGTAGGCGCAATTGCTCACTTGCAGGTGTTCGGCGAGCAACTGGGTAGTGCGGGTCATGATGGCTTCGGCATCGGCCGCATTGACCACGGCGTTGCCAATGGCATCCAGCACTTCCAGGCGTCTGGCGAGAAACACCGTGGCAGTGGTTTCGGTCACGGTGTCGAGCAAGCCGACCACGTGGCCTTGGGGATCACGGATCGGGCTGTAGCAGAAAGTGAAGTAGGCTTGTTCCCGCGCCTGGCCGCGTTCAACCACGAGGGGAAAGTTTTCGATATAGGTGGCATGCCCCTGGAACGCCGCGTCGGCGATATGGCTGACGTCAGCCCACACCTCGCGCCATATGTCACTGAACGGTCTACCCAAGGCATAGGGCTTATTGCCCAGTATCGGAATAAAGGCGTCGTTGTAGATCGTGATCAACTGGGGCCCCCAGACAATGGCCTGGGGAAAGCTCGACGCGAAACACAGCGCGACGGTGGTCTTCAGAACGTCCGGCCATTGCTCCAGCGGACCGAGAGGCGTGTTGGCCCAATCATGCTGAATTACCCGTTCAGCCATGTCGCTGCTGCTTTGCAGCCAATTCATCATTGGGGGAACACCTTGTTATCGAGAGTCTTCAGCGCGCCTTTCAGTGGGTGGCGCAAAGCTACAGACCCGGTTGAACGCTGCCAGTTCAGCGCAATTATCCGATAGATGGCGTTTTGATGCTTTACTCATTTGAGTCGTTTGGATCCGCCGAGGTTGGGCGCTTGCCCAACCTTCATTGCGTGCCGAACAAACCGGTCCAGTAAATGCCCGCATCACTCTTCGGGTCCATGGCGTAGGCCGCGCCCAGTTCTCGAAATTGCGGGTTCATCAGGTTGGCACAATGACCGGGGCTGGCGAGCCAGCCATCGACCACCTTGCGCGGGGTGTCCAGGCCGGCGGCGATGTTTTCGCCGATGTTTTTGGCGATGTAACCGGCCAGCTCGGCGCGGTCGCCGGGCGTGCGGCCGTCGTGGTCCAGATGGTCGAAGAAATTGCCGTTGGCCATGTTGCGCGTGTGGCTGTTGGCGGCGCTGGCCAGGGTGTCGTTCCACGACAACGGGGTGGTCGCGGTAAATGCCTGGGTGCCGCATTGGCGAGGTTGTGTACGGGCGG
The DNA here is from genome assembly GCF_000632245.1 of Pseudomonas sp. RIT357. Taxonomy (NCBI): domain Bacteria; kingdom Pseudomonadati; phylum Pseudomonadota; class Gammaproteobacteria; order Pseudomonadales; family Pseudomonadaceae; genus Pseudomonas; species Pseudomonas sp. RIT357. Next base: position 12,514 of record NZ_JFYX01000016.1, on the reverse strand, counting down.
CGTTGATCAAGTCCAGCAGTTTCCGGCCTTCAGTCTGCCAATCCCCCAGGCCGCTGGACAGTAAGGGCCGGGCCAGCACGATGCGCCAGTCCTGACCGCTGTTGCTCACGCCGATGTCGATAAATTGCGGATCCAGCACCACCCGGCAGAAGCTCTCGCGCACCGCCTTCATCGCGGACTGAGCATCCTTGGGACCGGACAGGCTGATGGCCTGCACGTTCACCATCGGATACGCGGCCCGGGCCAGCGCCTGCTGAAGGTCGCCGACGTTAGTGGCCGGCAGCACCAGCCGTGTGTCGCTCGCCAGTGGCGGCAGTTCCTGGGAACCCTGGTCACCGCAGCGCTGCACTTGGCTGCGGTACTCGTTGATCTGTTGCACCAGCTGACTTTCTTCATTCGCCATCGCGCTGGCGCAGAACACCGTACTGGCGGCCAGCGTCGTAAGACCCATCATCAATGACAGAACGCGCATGGACGTTACCCTTGAGCTTGAAAGTGCCCATGATGCGCGATGTAACCCCATCTGGCGCAACGCCTTTTTTGTTTTTTTGCCTCAGTGGGGGTTATGAAGGCCGTTCACGGCGCGGTTGCGGCCCGATGCCATCACCGCGGCCAGGAGGATCAAGCCGCACGCGACGGCGAAGGTTGCGTGCAGGCCATTCGCCAGTGATTGTGGGGTGGCGTGGGTTATATCGGGTGCAGTCCAGGCGAATACGGCGCTGAGTGCCCAAGCACCGACAATCAGGCCGAGGTTGCGCGACAGGTTCAATAGGCCCGAGACCGTGCCGCGCCGAATCGCAGCGACATTGCGCATCACGGCGGTATTGTTCGCCGCCTGGAAGAGGCTGTAGCCCGCCGTCAAAACAATCAGCGCGCCCAGGTAGGTGAACAACTCCGAAGCCAACGTCAGCAGCAGGGCACCGCACAGCAGAATGCCGAGCCCGCTGCAGGTCATGCGTTGGCTGCCCAGGCGGTCGGTCAGGCGGCCCGCCGGTATGCCGGTGATTGCTGCGACACAGGGCCCGACCGCCATGGCCAGGCCCATCGAGGCTGGGTCGAGCCCCAAACCACGGGACAGGTAAAACGGCCCGACAACAAAGGTGGCCATGATCACCGCCGCTACCAGCGCGCTCATCGCCAAGCCCGTGCGCAATGACGAATCCTTTAACAACGCCCAGATACCCAGGTCGCTGGATGCCGGCGTGTGTCGCTGATCCACCGGCAGAAAACGCCAGGCAAGGGCGACGGCCAGCAGGCCCAGCGGCACGCCCACCAGAAACAATGCACGCCAGCCCCACAGGCTCAGCAATACGCCTCCGACGCTGGGGCCCATAGCGGTTCCGACCGCCGACATGGTGCCCAGCAAACCCATCACCCGGCCGGTGCGGCCCTGGGGCACGGTATCGCCGACCATGCCCAAGGCCATGGCCATCATGATGGCTGCACCAAGGCCTTGCAGGCTGCGCGCGGCAATCAGCGCGTTGAGCGAGGACGCGCCGCCGCACAGCCCGCAGGCCAGGCTGAACAGCAGCAAGCCGCCTATTAGCAACCGACGTCGCCCCAGGCGATCACCCAGGCGGCCGGCGCTGAGGATCACCGCCGTGATCGCCAGCAGATACGCCAGCACCACCCACTGCACGGCGTGGAAGGATGCGTCGAACGCCTGCGTCAGGCTGGGCAGGCCCACATTGGCGATGCTGGTGCCGAGCGAGGCCAGCAGCATGGACAGCGACAGGCTGATGAGGCTGCCGCGCGGGGACGTAGACATGGGCAATTCCTTGAATGAAGGCAACTGTCACAAATCTACGGCGTCGCCTAACATGGCGGAAGACGCAGGAGTTGCAGTGAATACCTGCACCAAACGCCTGATGAGAGCCTCTTATGCCTGATCTGAATTTGCTGATCACCCTGGATGTGCTGCTCGCCGAAGGCAGCGTCGCCGGCGCGGCCAAGCGCCTGGGTTTGAGCCCCTCGGCCATGAGTCGCGCCTTGGCCCGCCTGCGTGAAACCACCGGCGACCCCTTGCTGGTGCGCGCCGGTCGCGGCCTGGTGCCCACGCCACGGGCGGTGGAGCTGCGTGAACAGGTCAGTGATTTGGTTCAGGCTGCCCACGCGGCGCTGCGGCCTGCGCAGTCTGTGGACATGGCGGTGGTGGCGCGTACCTTCACCTTGCGCACTAGTGAAGAGTTCGTCGAAAACTTTGGCCCGGCGCTGCTGGCACGCATCGCCCGAGAGGCGCCCGGCGTGCGCCTGCGTTTTATCAATAAAAACGACAAGGACAGCACGATGCTGCGCGACGGCAGTGTCTATCTGGAAACCGGCGTAGTCGATCCCACCGCCAGCCCTGAAGTGCTGACCCAAGCGTTGTTCCGCGACCGCTTGATTGGCGTAGTGCGCAACGGCCATCCCCTGAGCCGCGGTGAAATCAGCGTCGCGCGTTATGCCGAGGGCCAGCACGTCTATGTCTCGCGGCGTGGGCAGGCGCGCGGTCAGATCGACGATGCGCTTGAAACCTTGGGCTTCACGCGGCAGATCACCAGCATCGTCGCGGGTTTCTCCACTGCCATCTCCCTGGCCCGCGACACCGACCTGATCGCCAGTGTGCCGGAACGCTACACCGCCCACCGTCGCGACCTGTTTTGCTTTGCTCTGCCGCTCACGTTGCCGACCTTTACTGTTGCGATGCTCTGGCACCCACGGCTGGACGCGGACTTGGCGCACCGCTGGCTGCGCGGGTGCCTGCGTGAGGTCTGCGGGCAATAGACCGTGCGCAACAGGTACAATCCCCGCTGCCTAGACGTGAACCCCCAGGAATTTGCATGTTCAGCCTTACCCGCTACACCACACCATGCCCCGAGCCCATCAATGGCCAGATCCTGCAGATGGTGGTAGACAACCTCACTGACATCAGCAGCGTCGCGTTGCCGCCGAGCAACCTGCTCTACAACATCTACCAGTATGCGGTTGGCTTTGAAGTGCACCTTTACCTGCAGGCGCTGAATGGGGAGAAGGGCATTGACGTCGAACTGATCGTGGCTACCGACGCCGAGGACTCGGAGACCGTCATCGGTTTTTTGCTCTGCTTGCCGGTGAAGGATGATCCCGAAGCCTGTGGCATTGCCTTCATGGCTGTAAAAGCCGGTTTGCGCCGCCAGGGCGTGGCACGGGGGATGATGCAAGACGTGCTGGCGCGCTATCCCCATGCCGAATTGGCGTGTGCCGTGGAAAAGGTGCCTGCGTTCGAAGCCCTCGGCTTTCAAGTACGCGCCGCACGTGGCACCCAGGTGCTGATGAACACTCGCGACTACGGCACGGATGGCCTGATGGGCGTGCTGGACGTAGCCGCGATCTATAGCTCCCTCGAAGTGCGGCAGATCCATACCTACCTGCTGCAAAAACACGGCAAGCGGGCGATGGTCGACGCGGAGAAGCAGCGGGATCGGCATCTTGACCAATTGACGCGCAAAGTCCGGTTGTTCGTGCAGGAGCGGGGCTGAAACAGAGCGCCAACCACCGATCCCCTGTAGGCGCTCCCGAGCTTTAGCGAGGCAGCGATTGCAGTGGGTCAGGCGACAAAACAGGCGCGCGGTTAACCATCGCCAATAGGATCGCCAACAATTCGTGCTGGGCTTCTTCTCGGCTGATTTCGCCGTCGGCCGCTGCGTGGGACAAGGCTTCCGCCGCGCCCAGCATGGCCCGCAGGCCGGCTTGTGACAGCGTGCCGTTGAGGGCGAAGGGCGCCAGGGCGTCACGGCATTTGTCGAGAAAAATGGCCTCGTATTTGCGCTTCAGCGCTTCCAGCTCCGGTGAACCGCTCAACGCGGCGGTCACGCCCGGAATTTCCCGGCCCTGCAATAACACGCAGTCCACGTAGGACGCGGCGATGACCCAGGCGCGGTCTTGCAGGGTTGCACTGCTGGCCTCGATGGCATCGGCGAAGGCTTGGTTCTGACGCCCGTCGAAGTCTTCATACAGCGCGGCCAACAACCCCGCACGGGTGACGAAATGGTCGTAGACCACCGGTTTGGTCACGCCCGCCAGTTCCGCCAGGCGGCCCAGGGTCAGGGCGTCGGTGCCTTCCTCGCGCACCAGTTGCCAGGCCACTTCCAACAATTGATGCAGGCGATCCTCACGGGACAAACGACGACGTGGGGCAGGGGATTCATTGCTTGACATGCTTATATACCAAAAGTAACTTATTTGAATTAACTTACCAAAAGTAACTAAGCCCAGCCTAAACCGAAAGAGAGTCAATGTCATGCACGCACTGATCGTTGTTGCTCATCACGACCCACAATCCCTCACCCACAGCATCGCCACGCAAGTCGCCGCAGGCCTCAGCAGTTGCGGCCACACCTACGAAATCGCCGACCTCGCCGCCGAAGGTTTCGACCCGCGCTACACCGCCGCCGACCACCGCGTACACCGTAACCACGCCACGCCACCGGCCGATGTGCTCGCTGAACAGGCGCGGCTCGACCGCGCCGACGCCTTGGTGCTCGCTTTCCCTATCTACTGGTGGTCGCTGCCGGGGCTGCTCAAGGGGTGGGTCGATCGGGTGTTCGTCAATGGCTGGGCGATCGACTATGGCCCGGATACCCCAGTGGTGAAAAAACTGCGGCATTTGCAGGTGCACCTGTTGGCCCTCGGCGCTGCGGATGCCGGCGCGTTTGACCGCCACGGCTATGCCACGGCGATGCGCACGCAGATCGACTACGGCATCTTTGATTACTGTGGGGCGAAGGTGGTGACGTCCGAGTTGTTGCTGGACTCGGAAGGCGGCGCGGCCGAGGCGCATCTGAAAACGGCAAAGGCCGTCGGGCAGCGGCTGTTCGAAGCCGAGACAGTCGCCGGTTGAGTCAACCTTCGCGAAACAGGTCGTGGGCATCCAGCAAGCGGTAGGCGATTTCAGGGCGTTTCTCAAGGCCTCGGCGAATCGCCGCCGGGATCGATTGCCGAGTCTTGCGGCACATGCCCGGTAGTTCGTCGATAACGATCTGGATCCCGCGCATGCTTTTGACCTCGGTGTGTCCCGGCGCGATATGCACGCGAATGCCCAATTGCTGGTACATCAGCTGTTGCATGCGCTCCAGGTCTTGCAGGCTCTTGAGGTCTTCGAGGCGGTCGAGCAGTCGTTTTTCTTCCTGGCGCGTGAGGTTGAGGATGCGCAGGTCGGCGCCGGGGGCTTCAAGCAATTGCTCGCGGTCGCAGACACAGGCGCCGGGTGGGCAGGGTTGGCGAATTGTCATGTGCATTCCCTCCCCATTTCGGCGCCGCTGACTCAGTAGCTCAGCGCGACCCCAAGACTGCCCAGGGCCTTCCAGTACTCAGGATAGGTCTTGGCCACGCAGTCCGGATCCTGGATGCGGATACCCGACACTTTCAAACCAGCCAGGGCAAAGCACATGGCGATGCGGTGGTCGGCGTGGGTGTCGATGAGCGCGTTGCACGATGTACCGGCCAGTCCAGGATCAGCGGCCACCAGCAGGTCATCGCCTTCGATGGTCGCCAGGCCCGGACGGATTTCATTGAGGCCGTCATGCAGTGCCTGCACGCGATCACATTCCTTGACCCGAAGGTTGGCCAGCTCTGTGAAGCGCACCGGGGTGTTGTTGAACGCGGCCAGCACGGCCAGCGTCGGGATCGCGTCCTGCATCTGCGAGCCGACCACGGTGGCCTGCATGTTCGGGAACTGGGCGATCACGGCCTGGGCCTTGGCGTCCGGTTGGGTGAAGTCCTGCGCGGCCACGCCGATGTCGATACGGCCACCGGTCAACACTTCAGCAGCCCACAGGTACGTGGCAGCGGACGCGTCGGGTTCGATCAAGTAGTCATGGGCGGTGTAGCCAGTGGGGGCTACACGCCAGGTGGTGTCGTTGACCTCATCAACCTGCGCCCCGAAGGCACGCATGCAGTCCAGGGTCAGGTCCACGTAGCCACGGGCGCCGATGTCCTTGCCGGTCAACGCCACCTCAATCGGAGCTTCACCGCACGCGGCCAGCATCAACAGGGCCGAGACATATTGGCTGGACAAACCGCCGTCGATCTCAAAACGCTTGGCCTGGACCTTGCCCACGCCGTGCACGGTCACCGGTGGGCAACCGGTCGGGCTGTCGACCTGGATGCCGTTCTCGCTGAGGGTGGTCAGCAGCGGGCCGATCGGGCGCTTCTGCATATAGTGGTCGCCGTCCAGCACCACGGCGCCTTCGACGGTGGCGACGGCGGCGGTGAGAAAGCGCATCGCCGTGCCGGCATTGCCCAGGAACAGCGGTTGCGCAGGCAATTGAAGCTTGCCGCTGCCTGTGACGACAAAGGTGGTGTCATCCGGCTCATCGATGGTGACGCCCATTTGGCGCAGGGCCACCGACATGTGGCGGGTGTCGTCGCTTTTCAGCGCGCCACTGAGGCGGCTGGTGCCCTTGGCCAGGGCGGCCAGCAGCAGGGCGCGGTTGGTAATGGACTTGGAGCCGGGCGGTGCGACCTTGCCGTTCAGGGGGAAGTTGGGCGGTGTAACGGTCACGGTTTTCTGCGAACTCAAGGTACAAGGCTCCTGATCAAGGCAAGGTGGGACGGAGTGGCCGACGGGCGGACCCGAATAATCGGCCAAAGGTGCAGTGCTTGTCGAGGTTTAGCGCCGGCTCAACCAGTAATCATGCAGGGCCCGCGCGGCCGGTTCGATCTCGCTGACGCGTTGCTGGTGAGCCTGCACATCCAGGTCGGCCGGCAACTCGAAGTTGTCCTGCTCGGCGCACCAGGAGATTTTCTCCAACTGCGCGGCCTGTTCGGCAGGCAGTTGCGGCCAGTTGCCGATGGCTGCGCCTCGGATATAGCCAAAGCACCATTCTTCCGCGAGGGTTACGGTTTGGCCTTGATGTTCGGTGTCGTCGAAGCGTGCTTTGAAGCCTTGTGCGTCGGTCGCCAGTTGGGCGGCCAGGGTGTTGCTGTGACGTACGCACAACTCCAGAAAGCGCTGGGCGTCGTCCATGCTGTCCCATTCAGGGTTCTGACCACCCCAGATTGCCGGGAACCACTCGGCTACATCCACCTGTGCCGGGCTGGACACCAATGCGGTGAAGTAACCGTCGAGCTCCGCCAGGTTCAGCACCGAATGGTCATCGCCGTACTTGAGCAGGGTTTCTTCGATGAAGTCGAAATCGGCGGGGGCAAGGGGTTGGGCGTGCATGGCATTTCCTTAAAACGTCGAGCGCCGCACAGAAGGCGGCTTAAAGCGCCAAGGATGGCGCCTGGCAGGGTTTTTTGCCAGTCCCGCTTTTGGCCGATGCGCCGTGGTGGACCCTTGTTATAGTTCGGGCCTTATCACTCGCCAGTCAGGGATCACTGCCATGTCCGAATACCAAGCGTTCGTCGTCGAAGTCACTGGCAACGTTGCCCATGTGCAGATCAACCGCCCGGAAAAGATCAACGCGATGAACGCGGTGTTCTGGACCGAGATCATCGACATTTTCCAATGGGTCGAAGACACCGACGCCGTGCGTGCCGTGGTGCTCAGCGGCGCCGGCAAGCATTTCTCGTCCGGTATCGACCTGATGATGTTGGCCTCCGTGGCCAACGCCTTTGGCAAGGACGTGGGCCGCAACGCGCGGCTGCTGCGCCGCAAAATCCTGGAGCTGCAAGCCTCGTTCAACGCGGTCGACAACTGCCGCAAGCCGGTATTGGCGGCGATCCACGGCTATTGCATCGGCGGCGCCATCGACCTGATCAGCGCCTGCGACATGCGCTACGCGGCTGAAGACGCACAGTTTTCCATCAAGGAAATCGACATCGGCATGGCTGCCGACGTCGGCACCCTGCAACGCCTGCCACGCATCATCGGTGACGGCATGCTGCGTGAGCTGGCCTATACCGGTCGCCAATTCGGTGCCGAGGAAGCGCGCAGCATTGGCCTGGTGAACCGCGTTTATCCCGATCACGAGCAACTGCTGGCCGGCGTACTGGAAATCGCCCATCAGATCGCCGCCAAGTCGCCGATTGCTGTGACCGGCACCAAGGCCATGATCAGTTATATGCGTGACCATACGGTCAATGATGGTCTCGAATACGTTGCCACCTGGAACTCGGCTATGTTGCAATCCAACGACCTGCGCGTGGCCATCGCGGCCCATATGAGTAAGCAGAAACCCGAATTCGTGGATTGACTGACATGACCCAAGGCTGGATTACCACAACGTTGCTGGACAACGACACTCCCGGCGGCTGGGCCGTCGCCCGCAGCCGCGACGGCTTTTTACATGACACCAATGGCCCGCTGTTCCCTCGGGAATGGCTCAAGCGCCAGGACTTGTCGGTGTTCGCCGAGCACGGTATCGGACACCTCGACGGGGAGCCGGTGTACTTGCTGGAACTGAACTCCGCCGCTGACGTGCCGGGCTGCGGCTGGCAAGGCCTGCGCGGCTTTATGCTGCAAGGCGATCACACCCTGTACAAAGTGCTCGGATACGCCGCCCAGATCGGCACCTGGGCGCGGGAGCATCGTTTTTGCGGCAGTTGCGGCCAGGCCATGGTCCAGGTGCCGCGGGAGCGAGCGATGTTCTGCCAGGCCTGCGACCTGCGCAGTTACCCGCGGATCTCGCCGAGCATGATCGTGCTGGTGACCCGCGGCGACGAGATTCTGTTGGCGCGTTCACCGCGTTTTGTCACTGGCGTGTACAGCACGCTGGCGGGGTTTGCCGAGCCGGGCGAGTCGGCCGAGGACTGCCTGATTCGCGAGGTGCGCGAGGAAGTGCAGGTGGAGGTCAAGAACATTCAGTACATGGGCAGCCAGTGCTGGCCGTTCCCCCATTCGATGATGCTGGGCTTTCACGCCGAGTACGCCGGTGGCGATATCGTGCCCCAGGCTGACGAGATCGAGGACGCGCAGTGGTTCAACATCCACGATCTGCCGCCGTTGCCCGCTTCACGTTCGATTGCGCGCTACCTGATCGACCTCTACCTGGCCCGTCGCTTAGGCCACGCTGAACCAGTGCTGCCAGGCTAGGCGCACCGTCAGGCCCAGGACTACGGTGATAAACACCGGGCGAATGAATTTGGCGCCGCCGCTGATTGCGCTGCGTGCGCCAAAGAATGCGCCACACATCACCGACACGCCCATCGCCAGCCCGACTATCCAGTCCACTGACCCGTTGAAGATAAACACCGACAGCGCTGCCGCGTTGCTGACGAAGTTCATGCTGCGCGCTACGCCGCTGGCCTTCACCAGGTCAATGGGGTGCAGCAACATGGTGCTGACCGTCCAGAACGCGCCGGTACCGGGGCCGGCCACGCCATCGTAGAAACCCAGGCCGAAGCCTTGGGTGGACTGCCATTTCTTCTTGATCGGCGCGTCGTTATCCAGCGCTGCCTTGGGCGTTCCGCCAAACAGTAGGTACAGGCCGCAACCGAAGACGATCACCGGGAGCATTTTGTTCAGGGTTTCGGCGGGCAGGTAGTGGGCGACGACCGCGCCGGTCAATGCACCGATCAATGTGCCGACGATGGCATGAACCCACTGGCGTGGGTGGAACAGCTTGCGGCGGTAGAAGGTAAAGCTGGCGGTGGCGGAACCGAAGGTGGAGCTGAGCTTGTTGGTGCCCAATACCAAGTGCGGTGGCATGCCTGCGGTGAGCAGGGCGGGCGTGGTCAGCAGGCCGCCGCCACCGGCGATGGCGTCGATGAAACCGGCGACAAAGGCCACGACGGCGAGAATGGCGAGGGTGGTGAGGTCTACGCTAAGTTCGAAAGGCATTGGGCAGGGCTTATGGTTGGCAGTGCGCAGCAAAGCGCTGTGCGAAGGGCCGCCATCTTACCTCCCAGAGGGACGCAGAACCAAATGTGGGAGGGGGCTTGTCCCCGATTGCGGTGTGCCAGTCAGCTTATCTGTCACTGATGCACCGTCATCGGGGGCAAGCCCCCTCCCACATGTTTTACCGTGTCCGGTTGGCTATTTGTGGGTGCCCAACCACTCCAGCGCCGTGCGCCAGATGCAAATCCCCAGGAAATACGCCGACATCACCGACCACAACCCGAACGTCCACGGGTTGGTATTGGGATAATCCACCACCATCAAAAAGCTGCACAGCAACCAGATCGTGGTCACGGCGATATTGATAGGCATGAAGCGCTTGACCCGGAACGGGTGCAGGAACTTCATTGGCGTCACAGTCAGCAGGGCCAGGCCGATCACGGTCAGCAGCGTGACCCAGGCCTCCGGCTGGATGATGTATACGCACAGGGCAACCACGTTCCAGGCGGCGGGGAAACCGACGAAGTAGTTGTCCTTGCTCTTCATGTTGACGTTGCAGAAGCAGAACAGCGACGAGACCAGGATCACCGACACCGTGAACAGATGGGTGAATTCCGGCAGGTCGATGTAGCGGTAGATGAACAGTGCCGGAATGAACACATAGGTGAGGTAGTCGATCACCAGGTCCAGTACCGAGCCGTCAAAGCTGGGCAGTACCGTGCTGACATTCAACCGTCGCGCCAGGGAACCGTCGACGCCGTCCACCACCAGCGCCAGGCCCAGCCACAGCAGGCAGGCCTTGGGTGAGTTCTCCAGCAGCGCCAGAGTTGCCAAAAACGCCAGCACCACGCCGGTGGCAGTGAAGCCGTGGGCGCCCCAGGCTTTGATTCTGGCTACATGCAGGGTCGATATCACGGGCGGTTCTCCAAAGGGTGAAACGGGGCAGCCGACAACGTGACGCCGTCGAGTCTGGCCGGGGAATGCAGGTATCGACCGGGAAGGGGGTCATAAGGTTCACCGCCCGGCGTATCACTTAGCGTAGCAAGCGTAGGACGTTTCGGCATCAGCCTTGACGGAACACCAGGGCCTTGAGGCCACTTTGCGCGTCAATATCCGGAAATTCCGGCGGGTTTTCCAGGCGTTCTATATATCGCAGGCCTGGAGCCTCGCGGGTCACGCCGTCGATCAGGAAGTCTTCGCCAAAGGCCGGGTCGTTCATGCAGGCGAGCACCGTGCCCTGCGCCGTGAGCAAATCCGGCAGGCGGCGTAGTACTCGCTGGTAGTCCTTGGTCAGCAGGAAGCTGCCTTTCTGAAAGGACGGCGGGTCGATGATCACCAGGTCGTAGGGACCGCTGTTGGTGACCTTGGCCCAAGACTTGAACAAGTCGTGGCCCAAGAAGGTGACGTTGCTCAAGTCATGACCGTTCAGGCGATGGTTGTCACGGCCGCGGCTCAGGGCGCCACGGGCCATGTCGAGGTTAACCACGTGGTCGGCGCCGCCTTCGATGGCTGCCACTGAGAAACCGCAGGTATAGGCAAACAGATTGAGCACGCGCTGGCCCTTGGCTTGTTCGCGCACCCAGTTGCGACCGTAGCGCATGTCGAGGAATAGCCCACTGTTCTGCTTTTTGCCCAAGTCAATCAGGTAGCGCAGGCCGTCTTCGGTGATGGTCAATTCGTCGATGGCCTCGCCCACCAGCCATTCGGTGGTGCTTTGCGGCAGGTAGCGGTGTTGCAGCGCGACGGTGTGGGCGCCGAATCGAGCCCAGTCGAAGTCGATCAGCAGCTGTTGCAACGCCTGCAGGTGCGCCGGCTCGGGCTCCTTGAACAGCGCGACCAGAATAACCCCTTGCAGCCAGTCCACCGTCAACTGTTCCAGCCCAGGCCAGCAGCGGCCACGGCCATGGAAAAGGCGTCGGGTTTCAGCCGGAGCGCTGGCCAGGGCGGTAAGCAGGTGGGCGTGCAGAGTGGCAAGTGCGTCTGGGGTCATCGTTGAGCGTCGGTCGTTGAGCGGGCGGCATTTTAACCACAATTGAGGGTTTAAAAGGCAGCGATCAACGGTGGACCAAATGCCTCGCGGATAAAACCCGGGGCGATATACCGCTCGTAATGCGCTTCTGACAGCAGAAAAAACTCGCGGTCGATCGCATCGCGCAAATCCGCCAGGTGTCGCTCACGAAACTCCGGCAACAACGCCAACCCGTAAGCGTCCAGCTTGGAAATCACCCGCGCACCCCGGGCAATTAGCTGGTAAGCCCAGCAATACGGCGACTGATGCGGCATGAACCGAATCTTGCGGTCTTCGAGTTGCTGGCGCAGGCGCTGCGGATCGAACACTTCCAGCTTGCTGGTCATCACTTGCACCAGCAACTGCTCAAGGCGCAGCCATACCGCCTGCTTTTCCTCGGCGTTGTAGCCATTCCACTGGATCACTTCATGGTGATAACGCTTGCAGCCTCGGCAGACCAGGTCACCGTAAACGGTGGAGCACAGGCCGACGCACGGGGTTTTAATGGTTTGGTTGGGCATAAAAGGCAATTTGCAAAGTTTATGGAACACCGCGTTCCCAATGTAGGAGGGGGCTTGCTCCCGAATGCGGTGTATCAGTCAAAGGTGTTTTAACTGAGCCACTGCTATCGGGAGCAAGCCCCCTCCCACACATTGGATCTGTGCTGTTAATTAGTCCCAGCTCAGCGCGCCGCCAGTCTGATACTCGATCACACGGGTTTCGAAGAAGTTTTTCTCTTTCTTCAAGTCCATGATTTCGCTCATCCA
>NZ_JFYX01000015.1:0-84846 GCF_000632245.1 Pseudomonas sp. RIT357 | reverse complement strand
AAGCCGATCTTCACTTCTTCGGCGGATGCGAGGCTGCTGAGGCTGCTTAAAGCAACGGCGGCGGCAAGGACGCGTAGAGCTTTTTTCATGAACGACACCTTTTATTGTTATTGAGCGGTAAAAGTTCTAGTCGTGATACATCACAGACCGCCCGCCATCGATCATCAGGCAGGTGGCATTGATAAAGGGCGCCTCGTCGGTGGCCAAAAACAGCGCAGTCATCGCCACCTCCACCGGCTGGCCGATGCGTTTGGGCGGGTGCAGGTCAAATGCGCGCTGGCGCTCGGCGTGGGGGTCGGAAAAACCGTTCCAGTAGTCGACGTTGAGTTGGGTTTCGATATAGCCCGGCGCGATAGCGTTAACGCGAATGCCCTTGGGCGCGTATTCGATACCGAGGGCTCGGGTGAGGCCGAGCAAGCCATGCTTGGCGACGGGGTACGGGAAGCAACCAGGAATGATGTGGCTGGAATGGGTAGAGGCGATATTGATGATGTTGCCGACGCCCTGCTCAATCATGTGCGGTAGCACCGTGCGGCAGCCAAACCAGGCGCCGTCGAGGTCAATGGCGAAGCAGCGGCGCCAATCTTCGTCGGTCATCTCCAGCGGGTCGCAGAACACATTGACGCCAGCACAGTTGACCAGCACATCCACGCGACCAAAGCGCTCAATGGCCACATTGACCAGCGCCTGCCATTGCTCTTTTGAAGTGATGTCGACGGCTTGCGCGTAAATCTGCGCACCGCGTTCGCGCCAATGGGCGGCCACCTTCTCGACTTTTTCACCCTGAATATCGGCGATAACCAGGCGCGCCTGCTGGGCCTGGAAACACGCGACGATCGCTTCGCCAATGCCTTGGGCGGCGCCGGTAATGATCACCACCTTGCCTTTGAGCCGCTCGCCGTAAGTGGGCTCGGGCACGGCGGGGAGTGACAACGGTTGTGCCTGCATCGCTTCACCTGTTTTATTTTTGGTAGTGAGTGCTGATGCCGCCGACTATAAACCCAGACCCAGAAACATCTCAATATATAAATTTGCATCCCATATTGTGAGCTTTTACATAAAAAAACCGGCCCTGGATTGGCCGGTTTTGTAGGCGGGATGACAATCAGCCCAGGGCAAAATCCCGTAATGCATCACCTTCCATGCGATAGCGCACCCACTCTTCCTGGGGCTGGGCGCCGATGGATTTGTAGAAGGCAATCGCTGGCTCGTTCCAGTCCAGCACGCTCCACTCGAAGCGCGCGCAGCCGTTATCAAACGCGATCTTGGCCAGGTGGCGCAGCAACTTCTTGCCCGCCCCGCCACCGCGCTGCTCGGGGTTGATATAGAGGTCTTCCAGGTACAAGCAGTTGCTGCCCAGCCAGGTGGAATAGCTGAAAAAGAACACCGCAAAACCAATCGGCAGCCCATCGCGCAAGCAGATCAGGCCATGGGCGGTGGCGCCCTCGCTGAACAGGCTGCGCTGGATATCCACCACGCTGGCGATCACTTCATGCCGGGCTTTCTCATACTCGGCGAGTTCGGTGATGAACGTCAGGATCTGCGCAGCATCGCTGGGCACGGCGGGGCGAATCTCGATGGTCATGGGCAAGCCTTGGGCAATTTCAAAGCCGACATACTAAGGCGCTTTGATGACTGATTGCAGCGCATTTTCATGGGCCGTGCAGTTACGCCGGCCTGCGCTGCTGCAAGCACCCGCACGCACACGACAAAGCCGGGGGTGGCGCGGCGGGTGTGGTGAGGGGCCGCGCCACACAAAATCTTACAGGCGCGCTGATACCGTTCGTCGCCATCAAGGCACCATCAACAAACGGCAACTGACCAATAGAGGGTAAGGACATTAATTCTATGGAGATATCCTCATGAAGCCTTCCAAGTTTGCTGCCTTCGCCCTCACCGGCCTGCTGTCCGCCGCATCGCTGAGCGCCGTCGCTGCCAGCTCGACCACCGGCCCGACCGATCCTACGCCTGACGCCACCACCGAATCGCAAAAATCCATGGGCACCGGCCTGGACACCAATGGTGGCGCAGTCATTGATAACGCCAACGGCGCCGACCCGCATACCAAGGGCCACGACACCGAGCGCCAGGCACCTGCCGCAGTCGGCAACGGTAAAATGGGCCCGTCGATCAATGAGCCGAAGATCAACAAAGGCGACGACTCGAACCTGCCCGGCGCGCCGAAACAACCTGCGCCTTAAGCACTCGACCGCAAGATGAACACCCGATCATTTCCCAGTGAAGAGGTACGCATGAACGTCGATAGAAACCTTGAAAAAGAAGTCCTCACCCGCCTGCTGCACGCCCACCCACAAGGTTTGGGCAAGGAGGTGCTGGATAACTACCGCGGCGAAAAGGAGGTCGCCAGTGTGTTGGCGTTCCTACAGGACCGCGGGTTTATCAAGGATGGGCATGTGACCACCGACGACGCCGGTGAATACTCGCTGAACTTGCCGATCAAGCTGACGGCATCTGGAGTGGATGAGGCGCGCAAACTGGACGCCGGTCAGTAGCCTCCACACCAACCAAATGTGCGAGGGGGCGTGCTCCCGATAGCAGTATGTCAGCCACCTGTTCATGGGCTGATGCACTGCAATCGGGAGCACGCCCCCTTCCACATGTCTGCTCCGCGCTCAGTGAGTGAGCAAAGCGTCAACTTCGTCGGTGCCGGGCGAGGTGGCCGGGCCCCAACGGGTCACCGCCAGCGCCGCCGCCGCATTCGCCCGACGCGCTGCCTCACACGGTGTCAAACCCGCAGCCAAACCTGCGATAAACACCCCCGCATGCGCATCACCCGCGCCATTGCTATCCACTGCCCTCACCTTAAAGCCTGGCACATGGTCGGCATGTCCGTGGCGACTGACCCAACAGCCGTTCGGTCCATCACGCACCACCAGCAGCGCGCCATCAGGCAGATGCCGATTGAGGTCCAGCAGTGCGTCCGCCAGTGTTTTCGCACCGGTAAACGCCAAGGCTTCCGGGCCATTGCTGGTCCAGATGTCGATACGTGGCAGCAAGGCAATCATCAGTGCAGAATCGGGCGCCTTGACCAGCGGGCCCGGGTCGAACACCACGGTGATCGCGCGGGGTAACGCCAGTAACCAATCGAGCAACGCCTGCGCTTTGCCTTCCAGCAGCAGGCTGTAGCCGCTGACGTATACATAATCATCAGCCTGGGGAACGACGCGCGCTAAGTCATCGGCAGTCAAGTCACCTTCAGCGCCGATATGGGAGATGAAGGTACGCTCGGTGGTGGCCTCGGTCAGCGAGACACACAACCCGGTGTCCTTGCCCTCACTTGCCGCCTGGGCCACTTCCACGCCCTCGGCCTGCATCGCCGCGCGGGCCAGGTCGCCAAAGCGGCCGTTGCCGTGGCGCCCTAGGTAAACCACCGGCAACCCATTGCGTCGTGCCGCCGCCATCACATTGAAGCCGCCGCCGGCTTCGAAACCGGCGGACTTGGCGAGCACGTCGCCGCCGGTGGCGGGCAAGGTATCGAGGGCCATGACCAGGTCAACAATGACCTGGCCGGTGTGCAGCAATCTAGACATTGGGGCTCTCTACTAACGCTGGGCGACGATCAGCCGCGCCGCCCAGTACGGCATAAATCCCGCCGGCCACCAGAAAGGTGACAATCCAGCCCAGGCCGTTGTGGCCCAGCCAGGAGTCGGACAGCGGCCCGGCGAACCAGATATTTTCGGCGGTGGTACCGATGGTGGTGAAGCTAAAGCCCAGCACAATCGCCACGGCCCACGCGCCGAACGCACGCCACTCCACACCGCCGCGATACCAGTAGGCGCTGCTGGGGCTGACGTCCAGCAGATCCTTGGGGCTGTAGTAGTGACGGTGGATCAGGTCGACCACAAAGATCCCGACCCACGCGGTAATCGGCACCGCCAGCAACGAGATGAAGGTGATGAACGGACCGTAGAAACTGTCGGCAATCAACATGAAGTAAATCGAACCGGCGAAGATCGCGACGATGTCGACGATCACTGCGTGCACGCGCTTGACCTTCAAGCCGAGGGTCAAGGTGGTGAGACCGGCCGAGTATACCGACAGGTTATTGGACAGCAGCAAACCGCCAAACGCGGTGATCAGGTACGGCACGGCCATCCAGGTAGGCAGCATGTCCCGGATCGCGATGATCGGGTCGGTGGCTGAGGCCAGGTCGTTGTTGCCCACCGACAGCAAGCCGCCGAGGGTGATGAGCAGTACCAGCGGAATGCCCGCACCAAACGCGGCGGATGCCACCAGACGCACGGCCTTGACGCTGCGGTGCTGGTAGCGCGACATGTCGGCACCGGCGTTGGCCCAACCGATACCGGTGCCGGCGGCCATGGTGCCTATGCCGATGATCATTGCGCTCAGCGGTGCGGGTGTGGCGTTGAACACGGCGCTCCAGTCGATGGTGGCGCAGAGGAAGCCGCCGACCAGGATATTCAACGCACCAAACACGTACGTGGCCCACTTCTGGATGACCAGCAGGGTGGCATGGCCCAGGCCGGAAACGGACAGGGTCAGCAACACGAAGATGGCAATAAAGATCAGGGTCAGCACCGGCGCGCTTTTGGCCTCGACCGGCGACCCGAACAGGATCGAACACAACGACAGCAGCACAAAGGCGGCGGTGGTGGTGTTGACGGTTTCCCAGCCGAGGCGCGACATCAGCGACACCAGCGTTGGGCCGATATTGCCACGCACGCCGAAGATAGCGCGGGACAGGGTCAGGCTGGGTGCCCGGCCACGACGGCCAGCGATGGAGATGATGCCCACCACCGCGAAGGAGCCTGCTGCGCCGAGGATCGCCACGATGATCGCCTGCCAGATTGCCAGGCCACGGAACGCCACCAGCGTCGCGCCGAGCGGCAAGCCGAGGATGCTGATGTTGGCGGCGAACCACACCCAGAACAGTTGCAGCGGATGGCCATTGCACTCGCCTTCGGGGACCGGTTCGATGCCGCGTGTTTCCAATTGTCCGGCGCTTTGGCCGGAAGAGGTGCTGCTCATGAGGGGGTGCTCCTGGTGCCGGTATTGTTGTGGTTGTGGCAGGTGTGCAAGGTGAATCGGTCTTCCCAACTGTCCTGACTCAGCGCATTTTCAACAGATCTTCAACCAACGGCTGCAAGTCCAACCCATTCACGGCCTTGATCTGTTCGATCATTGCCGCAGGCCAGCACTGCATGCCTAAACAGGCGCCGAGCATTGCACCCAGAATCGCCGCAATGGTGTCGGTGTCACCGCCAAGGCTGGCGGCCAGGCACAAAGCCTCGAAGGCGTTCATATCCCCCACTGCCACTTGCTGGGCGAGGGCAAACGACACCACCACCGACTCCTGGGAGGCGACTGAGGTGCCGATCAATTCGTAGAGCAGTTCAGCAAACAACGCTTTGTCACCGCTGCCGACACTCAGAGTGCGCGCCCAACTGATACGGGTGGAGATACGCCCGCCAGCAATCCAATGACCGTGGCCTTCCGCCTGTCGGGCGATCTGGGCGCCAATATTCAACGCTTCGCCGAGGTCCGCACCGTTGATACCGGCTGACACCACCGCCGCCACCGCCGCTGCACTGGAGATGCCCAAGGTGGTGTTGTGGGTGACCTGGCACGCCTGGATGACCGCCTGGATAAACGCTGCCGGGTCGCTGACATCGGCGGCGATTCCCACCGGCGTGATGCGCATGGCGGCACCGTTGGTGGTGCCGTAGCGGCCGGACTCTTCCGGGGTATGACCGGCAAGGATCATGTCGATGGCACGCTTGGTCGACGGGCCGAGCAGGTCCTGGGAACCCTTGGCACGCATCACCGCTTCCCAGTCGATCAGGCGCTGGGCGAGCACGGTGGGCTCAATCTTGCCTTGGCCTTCAACCAGCAACTCGCCGACCAAAATTGCCTGTTCGGTGTCATCGGTAATGGAACCGGCGGGCATGTTCGGCGCGATAGGTTGGTCGGCACCGGCATCTTCCAAGGTGGTGATAGCACCGAAGCGCTGTCGCACCTGCTCGCGGCTGAGGGACTGAGTAGGCATGCCCAGGGCATCACCCAGCGCGAGACCGTAGAAAGCGCCAACGGCGCGGTTATTCGAGGTCATTTCGACGATCCAAATTGCAGGTGCAGGCGAAAGTGCAGAGGGTCAAGCAAGCTTTCGACGTGCTCCATGAAACGCTCGCGCCGGTCATAGGTGGTGCGCGATGCCTTGAGGAATACGGTCCCCGCCGGGCGACCGAGCAGTTGGGCGTCTTCATCGCTGAGGGGTTCGGCGCCGATCCACTGGTCACCTTCGGCGCCGACATAGCCGTAGGCCGCCAGGGTGATGGTCAGGGAATTGTCGATCAGGCCGACGCGGGGCAGGCTTTCCAGGCCACCGGACGCTGGCATCAACGAACGTTCAAGGGACACGGCGGTACCATCGGTGGTGCGCCGGCGGCGGTCGAGGGCGATAAATTGATCGGTGCCGAACCGGCTGAACAGGTCGGGGCGCGTCACCGCTTCCAGGCGCAGGACATCGGTGGTCACCAAGGCGCCATTGTCCGCCAAGGCCTGGGCCCACCCGCTGTTTTGATCGAGCACCATGCCGTCAAATGTGACGATGGAGCCGACGCCGCTCTGGGTCGCAATGTAATTGCGCCGCTTGAGTTCGGCCAGGGCTTCGCGCAGGGTGCCGCGGCTGACTGCAAACTCTTCCGCTAGTTGGTGCTCGCCTGGCAGCAGGAAACCGTCGGCCATCACCCCACCCTCGATACGGCGGATGAGCTCGTCGACGACGCGTTTTTTCTTATCAAATCGAACATGTCTAATCATGTACAAATTGATAACCGAAAGCGCCCGTTAGCAGCAAGCTTATTATTTCAAGAAGGTGAAAAAACCGGCCTCAAGGTTCCACGCCGATCGGGAAAAACTCGCCACCGCTCCACACGCCCAGCCAGTTCTGACCGTTGATCGGACGGCTTACAGCAAGCTCGACCAATTGATAGAACACGTTGCGGTGCACCAGCGCTTCGAGGTTGGTACGCACCCGTAGATAGGGCGCAGGTTCCTGGGTGACGGGGTCGATGACCACCCGCATCGGGTGTTCGATATCGGCTTCGATCTGTTCATCGACGTTGGTGGTGAAGCGCAGCAACTGGCTTTCACCCTGCCCTTCAACCTCCAGGGTCAACGCGACAAAGGGCGCATCATCGACGGTGATGCCGACTTTTTCCACGGGAGTAATCAGGAAATAATCATCGCCATCGCGGCGAATGATATTGGAGAACAACTTGACCATCGGCTTTCGCCCAATAGGCGTGCCTTGGTAGAACCAGGTGCCATCGCGGGCGATGCGCATGTCGATGTTGCCGCAGAAGTCCGGGTTCCACAGGTGCACCGGTGCCGGTCCCTTGCCTTTGGGCAGTTGGGCCAAAAGGTCGTTGGCCTTGGCGGAATCGGTCATGGGGTCCTCCCTTTTTTTGATCTGGCCTTACTGATCGCTCATACCCAGCAGGCCTCGGGCGTACTGCGCCAGCGGGCGGGCAATCAAGTCTTGTGGCCGATTGTCGTGGAACGTCAGTAAACCGCCACGACTGCGAATGCGTGCAGTATCAATCAAATACTGGGTACTGGTCTCGATCAACATGATCTGGATTACGCCACTGTCTAGCCCTACCCGGTCCAAGGCCTCTTGATCGGCCCATTCGTCGGCGTTGCCGATACGGTCATCTGCCTTGGCGAATCGGCAGTACAGCAGGTAATGGGCGCCTGCCGCACGAGCTTCGGCCATCGCCTGTTCCAAACCTTCGGGCTGACGGGCGCGGCGCACCATGGGGAAGTATTCGACGAATCCGTTGAAGGCTTCTTCGGCCACCACGTTCGGTCGCGGATAGGCGCTGCCCGGCGGCACGAAGGCACCCTGCGCGATGAAAACAAAGGAGTCCGGCTGTATGCGAACCGAGGCGGTACGGCGGGTATCACTGTGGTCAAGCAACCCGGCGTCGCTCATCTGATAGCGGGTGCCTTCGGCCATATCGCTGACGGTCATGCAACCACTCAGCGTCAATGACGCCAGCAACAAAACCAGATTACGCATCCTAATCCTCCAGAAGCCGGTGACGGAAAACCGGCGAATGGACGTGAGATGCAGGTTCTGCGCCAGCTTGAAGGCAACTCCCATATTGGGTGATGGGTAACCTTGGGATAGCGTTAGCCGCCGATGATCTTCATGATCGTCGCGCCGCCGGAGAATGCCACTTCCTGTTTGTCGCCCAGGGCTTTCATCAGCAAGCCTTGCAGCGCCGGCAGTGCCTGGTGGCGCGGTTTGTCGAGCAGGTCTCCGACATAGTGGCGGTTGCTGGAAGACAAGCAGCCATGCAGCCAGCCGGTGGACGACAGGCGCAACCGTGAGCAGGTACGGCAGAATGGAACGCTCTCGTTGGCGATCACGCCAAAGTAGCCTTTGCCCGGTACCTCGTAGCGAACTGCGGTTGCGTCCACTGGTGCGTTGGCTTGCAGGTATTCGTGATGTTCGCCAATCAGGCTGAGCAGTTGCTGCAGGCTGACGAATTGCTGCAGGAACGCGTTGGAATCCTTGGCCAGGTGGCCCATGCGCATCAACTCGATAAAGCGCAGCTCGTAACCACGCTCCAAGCAGTAGTCGAGCAGCGGTATCACTTGGTCGAGGTTCTGGCCGCGCAACGGCACCATGTTGACCTTGATCTTGATTCCTGCAGCGCGCGCTTGGTCCATGCCATCGAGCACGGTGGCCAAGTCGCCACCACGGGCGATGCTGCGGAAGGCGTCCGCGTCCAAGGTATCGAGAGAGACGTTGATACGCCGAATGCCGGCATCCACCAACAGCGGCAGTTTGCGCGCCAGCAACTGGCCGTTGGTGGTCAAGCTGATATCGCTGAGACCCATGCCACCGACTGCGCTCATGAAGGCTTCCAGCTTGGGGCTGACCAGCGGCTCGCCACCCGTGATGCGCAGTCGGTCGATGCCCGCCGCTTCGATCAGGTAAGCCACGCCACGGGCCATGGCCTCGGCCGAGAGTTCGTCTTGGGCAGCCACCAGCCGCTTGCCGTTGGGCACGCAGTAGGTACAGGCGTAGTTGCAGGCTGAAGTCAGGCTGATCCGCAAATTGCGAAAACGCCTGCCTTGACGATCAACGATCATGGATCACTCCGGCAGAGGATGATTCGGGCGCGCTAAAAACTGACTGATAAATCAGCTTTTAGCAAGGTCCTTGCCTGAGTATATTCCTGGGGTACTACGCCTGGCAGTAAAGATTACGACGCAGGCGTCTCAACGGGCGCAGACTCGACGGCTGCTGGCTCGGCGCTATGCTTGCGCTTGTTGCCCATGCGTACGCCAATGTCCATCAGGAACTGGAAGAAACCTTCCTGGTCTTCCAGCACATTGCTCCAGAATGGCGAGTGGTACAGCGCCACGGCGCCGTGCACCAAGGCCCAAGCCGCGCAATAGTGGAAATAAGGAGGTACGTCTTCAAGCTTGCCTTCACTGATACGGCCCTTGATCAACAGGGTCAGGCGTTCGAAGTTCGAGGCGCGGATCTTGTGCAGCTCTTCGACCATCTCTGGCACCTGATGGCCCTTGACGACCTTCTCCTCCAGGCGGTCGAACAGGCGATAGCGCTGCGGATCACGCATACGGAACTCGAAGTAGGCGCGGGACAGCGCTTCCTTGTCTTTATCGACATCGGCCGAATGCAGCAGCTCGTTCAAGTCGCGCTCGTAGTCGAGCATCAGGCGCAGGTAGATCTCCGCCTTGGACTTGAAGTGCTTGTAGATCGTACCTTTGCCGATACCCACGGCATCCGCGATCATCTCGACGGTGACGCTGTCTTCGCCTTGTTCGAGGAACAATTTGAGTGCGGTGTCGAGAATTTCCTGCTCACGGCGGCGAAACTCACGGACCTTACGGGGTTCTTTGTGCATGAGGAAGAGGTCTGCAAAGGTCGGAATAGGGAGGGTTGCGCATGACCAAGATTACATGGCGATACGATTTACCCAGTGCGAGGGATTATCCCGACTGAACGGTCGTTGGGCAACGTCTATGTGAACCCGCCATGCACTTTACTTTCAGACTGCCAACGATTTCATGGCTATCAGTCAGAAATAATACGCAACAACTGCACCCGTGCACCGGCCTAATGAGAACTCAAGCGAAGCGCGTGTATTCCAAATCTGTTTAAAAAACGATCAGTCGCGACTGGACTGAATCAGATACTGATCAATACTTGAACTGTCGGCGTAACATCTCCCCCAAGTGAAGCGCCGACCTGGGTACCGACGGACTGTGTGCCCTTGCTTTACTCCTAATGGTCTTAACCCGGATTCACCCCCCAGAACCCGGGTTTTTTTTGCCCGCAATTTGACCCTGGATCTACGAAGCGACGTGAGCCAATGGAAACAGGCGCTTGAAGTTCTCGGTAGTCTGTTGCGCAAAACGCTCGTAGGACTCACCCCGCAGCATCGCCAGATAATCCGCCACATCACGCACGTACTCCGGCAGGTTCGGCTTGCCGCGATGGGGGATGGGCGCCAAGTACGGCGAGTCCGTTTCCACCAACAGGCGATCGGCCGGGACTTGGCGGGCCACGTCACGCAACGCGTCGGCATTGCGAAAAGTGACGATACCCGACAGGGAGATATAGAAACCCAGGTCCAACGCCGCCTTGGCCATGTCCCAGTCTTCAGTGAAGCAGTGCAATACGCCGGCCTGGGGCAACGCGGCTTCGCGCAGCAAGGTGAGCGTGTCGGCACGGGCGCCGCGGGTATGGACAATCACCGGTTTGCCCGTCTGCTGGGCGGCTTGCAGATGCAGGCGAAAGGATGCCTGCTGCAACTCGGCAGCTTCGGGTTCGTAGTGGTAATCCAGGCCGGTCTCGCCGATGGCCACTACACGCGGATGGTTGAGTTCGCCCAGCAGCCAGTCGAGGACCGGGGCCTCGCCAGGCTTGAGGTCCAGCGGGTGGATACCCACTGAGCAATCCACGTCGGCATAACGATCAGCCAAGGCTTTGACGTCGGCGGCGTTGTCGGCGCTGACGCCGATGCACAGGAAATGCCCGACTCCGCGCTGGCGAGCCGCTTCCAGGGCGGCATCGAGGGAGCCGCCGTGCTGGGCGAGGTCAAGACGATCAAGGTGGCAGTGGGAATCTACGAGCATAGGAAGTTACAACTTGAGTCACGGAAAGTGTCTGGCCGACGATACATCCGTCGGTCACGGAAATTAACGGCGGCCGAGCAAGCCCACCCACTGCACCAGCAGCGCTTCAAGCAACAGCACACGGTTGAGGTTGGCCTTGCCGAGCACTTTCTGGCGCTGGGCGAGGATCCAGTCCTGGATGGACAGCACCTTGTCCTGCGCGCTTTTCTGCGCGAGATACTGCACCACCTTGCGCATGTCCTGCAGGCCCAGGCCATTTTCATCCTGGGTCAACTGATACCGCAGGATCAGGCTCGACCAGTCGCAGAACCAGTCGAACAGCAGCAACAGGGGAATGTCTTTCCAGGCGCTTTCGGCCAGTTGTGTCGCAGACAGTTCCTGCTTGAGCAGTTTTTTAACCCCATCCACCACCAGCGCGCGCTGGTCACGCACGCCTTGGGCTTGCAGCTTCACGGCCGCCAAGGGCGAACCGGCGGCCAGGGTCAGTAGTTCGACACGTTCATCGGCGGAGCAGTCTGGCAGTGCCTGCGCCAGCCATTGCAGGCTAATCGCCTCGCTTGGCAGCGGACAGGCCTGCTGCACGCAGCGGCTGCGGATGGTCGGCAACAGGCGGCTTGACTGGTGGCTCACGAGCAACAGCACAGTATCGCCGGAGGGTTCTTCCAGGCTTTTGAGCAGGGCGTTGGCGGCGTTGATATTCATCGCTTCTACCGGCTCGATCAGCACCACCTTGCGCCCGCCCATCTGCGCGGTTTGCACCACGAAGCTGACGAGATCACGTACTTGGTCGACCTTGATCGCCTTGTCGGCTTCCTCGGGCTCCAGCAGGTAATTGTCCGGATGGCTGCCAGCCTTGAGCAACAGGCAGGATTTGCACTCGCCACAAGCCTCCAAGTTAACCGGACGCTGGCACAGCAGGCTGGCCATCAGGCGCTCGGCAAGGGCTCGTTTACCAATACCGATTGGCCCATGCAACAAGTAGGCATGAGCATGCTGGGCGCGGCCGGCTAACTGTTGCCAGAGACTGTCCTGCCACGGGTAGGCTTCAGCCACGGGCGCGCTCCAACAGTGTTGGCAACAACCCGTCGATGGCCTGCTGCACCTTGGCCAACGGCTGGGATGCGTCAAGCAGGTGATAGCGAGCAGGTTCGACCTGAGCACGTTTGAGAAACGCGCTGCGCACAGCATCGAAGAACGCCTGGCCTTCGAGTTCGAAGCGATCGAGACGACCACGAGCACTGGCGCGGGCCATGCCCACTTCTACGGGCAAGTCGAACAACAGGGTCAGGTCAGGACGCAAATCACCTTGCACGAACGTTTCCAGGGTAGCGATGCGCGCCAATGACAAGCCGCGGCCGCCGCCCTGGTAGGCGTAGGTGGAATCGGTAAACCGGTCGCAAATCACCACGGCACCGCGGGCCAGGGCCGGGCGAATCACTTCGGCCAGATGTTGTGCCCGGGCAGCGAACACCAGTAGCAGCTCGGTGTCCGGGTTCATCTGTTCTTCGCCTGGAGCCAGCAACACTTCACGGATGCGCTCGGCCAAAGGCGTACCGCCGGGCTCACGGGTCAACACCACCTCGATGCCTTCGGCACGCAAGCGCTCTGCCAAGTAATCGCGGTTGGTGCTTTTGCCGGCGCCTTCCGGGCCTTCCAGGGTAATAAACAAGCCAGTCACAGGCAGTCCTTAGTCAGAGTCATTGCGGGCTTTGCGGCGCGATGGTGTCCAGCACGGGCTCGGCGGGCGCTTCCGTTGGCGGCGTTGCATCTTCCGGAGGTTTTACCACCGGTGCCGGACTGGAGCGGTAATCGGCACGGCGTTTGAGCTGGAACTCACGCACGGCGGCATTATGCGCACCCAGGTCATCGGAGAAAATATGACTGCCATCGCCACGGGCGACGAAATACAGGCTGCTGCCAGGCACCGGGTTCAATGCGGCATGGATCGCCTCGCGGCCGACCATGGCGATTGGCGTCGGCGGCAGCCCGGCAATCATGTAGGTGTTGTAAGGGTTGGATTCCTTGAGGTGAGCGCGCGTCAATTTGCCGTTGTAACGCTCACCCAGGCCGTAGATCACCGTAGGGTCGGTCTGCAGCAGCATGCCGATCTTCAGACGGCGGACGAACACACCGGCAATCTGGCCACGCTCCTCCGGCACACCGGTCTCTTTTTCCACCAGAGACGCCATGATCAGCGCTTGATAAGGGTCGGTGTACGGCACATCGGGGGCGCGCTTGCTCCATTCCTGGGCCAGTACGTCGTCCAGGCGGTTGTAAGCTTTTTTAAGGAATTCGACGTCGGTCATGCCGCGCACGAATCGATACGTATCCGGGAAGAATCGCCCTTCGGGAAACACCCCAGGGTGACCAAGTTTCTCCATCACTTCGCTGTCACTCAGGCCGGAGAGGCTCTGTACGATCTTTTCATGCTTGGCCAGGGCCGAACGCACTTGGCGGAAGTTCCAGCCTTCCACCAGTGTCAGACTGTATTGCACCACGTCGCCACGCTGCCACAGGCCGATCAGGCCTTCAGCGGTCATGCCGGGCGTCATTCGGTATTCGCCGCTATGCAGCGGTTGGCCGTCGAGGTTAAAGCGCCAATACAGACGCAGCCAGAAGGCTCCATCGATCACGCCGTCGGCTTCCAGTCGATTGAAGGTGCCGGTCGGAGTCGCCCCTGCCGGCACATCGAGCAACTGCTCTTGGGTCAGATTCAGCGGCTGCTTCAAGGCAGCGTCGTATTTCCAGGCGCAGACCCCCAACAGCAAAGCCGCCGAGAACAGACCGATCAGCAGCAGTACAACCAGTTTTCGTATCAACTCAGATATCCAATAGCGCGCGAACAATGCCCTGCAGTTTACGGGTGAGCGGCCCAACCGGCCAGCTCATCGCAGCACAGCCGCGCACCGGCCAAATGCCATACACGCTGTTACAGACAAAGACTTCGTCGGCCTGCCGCAGTTGCTCGACAGTGATGTCGGCCACGGCCACCGGGATGCCCAGCGATTGTGCCTGGTCCAGGATCTCGGCACGCATCACGCCCGCGACACCGCAACGCTTCAGATCGGCGGTTAGTAACAAACCGTTACGCACGAGAAACAGATTGCTGAATACGCCCTCAATGACGCGGCCGGACATATCAAGCATCAAACCTTCGGCATGTTCGACATCTTGCCATTCGGCACGCGCGATCACCTGCTCCAGGCGGTTAAGGTGCTTCAGGCCGGCCAGCAAGGGCTGCTCCGCCAAACGGGTAGCGCACGAAAACAGGCGAATGCCGTCGGCTCCATGGGCGTGGGGATAGGTGGCGGGCGGACTGCCCTGCAGGATACGGCGCACAGGTGCGTCGGGATTGATGCCGTAACCGCGCAGGCTGTCGCCACGGGTAAGGATCAGCTTGAGGACACCGTCACCGAGGGCGGCGGCATAGGCAAGCACTTCGTTGCGGATCAACCCGAGATCGACCACGAACGCAAAGCGCCTGCAGCCCTCATCAAGGCGCTGCAGGTGGCGGTCGAGTAGCAGGGGCTGCCCGGCCTTGACGGCGACGGTCTCGAACAGGCCATCGCCATACGCCAGGCCGCGATCTTTCAGGGGCACGTTGTCCGCTGGCTGACCGTCGACCCAGCTGTGCATCACTCGGCGTACCGGCGGAACACCAGGGAACCGTTGGTGCCACCAAATCCGAACGAGTTGGAGATCGCAACGTCGATCGGCATCTGTTGCGGCTCGTGCGGTACGAAGTTCAGGTCGCAGCCTTCATCCGGCTCATCCAGGTTGATGGTCGGCGGAGCGACCTGATCCTTGATGGCCATCACGCTGAAGATCGCCTCGACCGCGCCCGCCGCACCCAGCAGGTGACCGGTCATGGACTTGGTGGAGCTGACAGCCAGCTTGTAAGCGTGCTCGCCGAACACCGACTTGATGGCCTCAGCTTCCGCCAAGTCACCGGTCGGGGTCGAAGTGCCATGGGCGTTGATGTACTGCACCTGATCGACATTGACCTTCGCATCACGCAATGCGTTGGTGATGCAGCGCGCAGCGCCGGCACCGTCAGACGGTGGCGAGGTCATGTGGTAGGCGTCGCCGCTCATGCCAAAGCCGATCAGCTCGGCATAGATGGTGGCTCCGCGCGCCTTAGCGTGCTCCAACTCCTCCAGCACCAGGGCACCGGCACCATCGGACAGTACGAAGCCGTCACGACCCTTGTCCCATGGGCGGCTGGCGCGGGTCGGCTCGTCATTGCGGGTCGACAGCGCACGGGACGCGCCAAAGCCGCCCATACCCAGGCCGCAGGCTGCCATTTCGGCACCGCCGGCGATCATCACGTCGGCTTCGTCGTAGGCAATGTTGCGTGCTGCCATGCCGATGCAATGCGTGCCGGTGGTGCACGCAGTAGCGATGGCGTAGTTCGGTCCCTGTGCACCCAGGTGGATGGACAGGAAGCCGGAAATCATATTGATGATCGAGCCAGGCACGAAGAACGGTGAAATTCGACGAGGGCCAGTATCGTGCAGCGTGCGGCTGGTTTCTTCGATATTGGTCAGACCACCAATACCAGACCCCATCGCCACGCCGATGCGCTCACGGTTGGCATCAGTGACTTCCAGGCCGGCGTTACGCACTGCCTGAAAACCGGCTGCCAGGCCGTATTGAATGAACAGGTCGAGTTTGCGGGACTCTTTGATCGAGAGGTATTCCTCGACATTGAACCCCTTTACCGAGCCGCCAAAACGGGTGGAATAGGCAGAAAGGTCCGTGTGTTCGATCAGACCAATACCACTGCGGCCAGCCAGAATGCCCTGCCAACTGCTCGGCACATCCGTACCCAGTGGCGACAACATACCCATACCGGTGACTACGACGCGTCTACGCGACACAGCACTCTCCTTTTTCTAATGACGACACTTTGCTTCAGAGCTTACTTTTTCATCACCGCTAAAGAAAAAACCGCACGCCGTTACAGCAGTGCGGTTTTCCCTAACAGCAAGCGACGACTACAAACTATTACGCCTGGTGGGCAGTAACGTAGTCGATAGCAGCTTGAACAGTAGTGATTTTTTCAGCTTCTTCGTCCGGGATTTCGGTCTCGAATTCCTCTTCCAGAGCCATCACCAGCTCAACGGTGTCAAGGGAATCGGCACCCAGGTCTTCTACGAAGGAAGCAGTGTTGGTCACTTCTTCTTCTTTGACGCCCAGTTGCTCGGCAACGATTTTCTTGACGCGCTCTTCGATGGTGCTCATACCTTGTTTAACTCCTAATGGACAAATTCAGGCAGCTGGCCAGTGGGTAAGTGTATAGAAAGCCTTTTCAGCTTTTCAACTGAAAGCTTCACCCTGTACCCGGTCCGCCACCTGCCTATAAATTAAGTTGCAGCTTTATAACGGATTTTAGACAGCTCGTATGACATTTTTTTGAAGCGATCCGTCACAATTTAACTCATGTACATCCCGCCGTTCACCGGGATTGTAGCCCCAGTCACGTATGCCGCACCGTCGGATGCCAGGAAAGTGACCACATTCGCGATCTCTTGAGCCTGGCCCAGACGGCCCAGCGGAATCTGCGTCAGCAAGCCTTCACGCTGTGCTTCCGGCAGTTCGCGGGTCATATCGGTGTCAATGAACCCTGGGGCCACCGAGTTGACCGTAATCGACCGCGAGCCGACCTCACGTGCCAAAGCACGACTGAAACCTTCCAGACCAGCCTTGGCAGCTGCGTAGTTTACTTGGCCTGCGTTGCCCATGGCACCCACTACGGAGCCAATATTGATAATTCGACCCCAACGAGCCTTGGTCATGCCGCGCAAAACGCCCTTGGACAGGCGAAACAGACTGTTCAGGTTGGTATCGACCACGTCGTACCACTCGTCGTCTTTCATACGCATCATCAGATTGTCGCGCGTGATACCGGCATTGTTCACCAGAATAGCCGGTGCGCCGAACTGTGCAGTGATCTCGGCCAATACAGCAGCCACAGACTCATCGCTGGTCACGTTCAGCTCAAGGCCAGTGCCTTGAACGCCATTTTCCTTCAGGGTCGCGGCGATACGCTCGGCGCCCGAAGCGGAAGTGGCGGTGCCGATCACAACGGCACCCTGACGGCCCAGTTCCAGGGCGATAGCCTGGCCAATGCCACGGCTCGCGCCGGTAACCAGTGCAACTTTACCTTGCAGACTCATGCAGGCTTCTCCTAAGTTCGGGGATCAGGCCAGCGCCGCACGAGCAGCAGCGAAGGCATCCGGGGTATTGAGGTTGGCAGTCGACACGCCGTCGGCGCAACGCTTGTTCAGACCAGCCAGGACTTTGCCTGGGCCGCACTCGACCAGCTCGGTGGCGCCGTTGGCGGCCAGGGTTTGGACCGACTCGACCCAGCGCACAGGCTTGTAGAGTTGCTCCAGCAGGTCCCGCTTGAGCGTGTCGAGGTCGACCGCCACGGCCGCGCTGACGTTCTGCACCAGGGGAATTTGCGGTGCCTGCCAGTTGATGGCTGCGATGGACTCGGCAAAACGCTCGGCCGCCGGGCGCATCAGCTCGCAGTGGGACGGCACGCTCACCGGCAACGGCAGCGCACGCTTGGCGCCACGCGCCTTGCAGCCTTCGATGGCGCGCTCGACTGCCGCCTTGGCACCGGCGATCACCACCTGGCCAGGGGAGTTGAAATTCACTGCGCTGACCACTTCGCCCTGGGCCGCTTCGGCGCAGGCTTCGATCACCACGGCGTCGTCCAGGCCCAGAATAGCGGCCATGCCGCCCTGCCCGGCCGGAACGGCTTCCTGCATCAGTTGACCACGACGCTCGACCAGCTTGACCGCTTCGGCGAGGGTCAGGCTGCCCGCAGCAACCAAGGCGCTGTATTCGCCCAAGCTGTGACCGGCGACGAATGCCGGGCGCGCGCCACCTTCGGCCAGCCACAGGCGCCACAAGGCGATCGAAGCGGTCAGGATGGCCGGTTGCGTTTTATCGGTTTGATTGAGCTGCTCTTCCGGCCCCTGCTGGGTCAGCGCCCACAGGTCGTAACCCAGGGCCTCGGAAGCTTCCTTGAAGGTATCCAGGATCAGCGGGTATTGCGCGCCCAGCTCGGCCAACATGCCGAGGGACTGCGAACCCTGCCCTGGAAAGACGAATGCGAGGGATGTAGACATGTAACAAGCCCCTAATGATCTGGTCGTCAAAAATGCGCGCGCCGACTATGGGAGCGCGCGAAACTGACAGATTGGATGGTCAATTGAACTGGCCGGTCACATTTAAGCACTCCCGAGCCAATTCGCCTAAGGCAACAGATCCTCAAGACGGCCGTGCAAGCGTTGCGGCAGGTTTTCCTGAATCTCGATCAAGGCCCGCGCAATAGCACTTTGAAAGCCTTCAACACCGGCTGAACCGTGACTCTTCACCACAATCCCCTGCAACCCCAGAAAGCTCGCACCATTGTGCCGCGCCGGAGCCAGGTCGGCCTGCAGACGCCGCATCAACGGTAGCGCCAGAGCACCTACGATGCGCGATACCAGATTACGCCTGAACAACGCCTCAATGCGCACAGCGATCATGGTCGCCAGGCCTTCGCTGGATTTAAGCAGGATATTGCCGACAAACCCATCGCAGACCACCACATCCGCTTCGCCGCGGTAAACACCGTCACCCTCGACAAAACCGATGTAATTCAAGCCCCGCGCGCCCTGCAACAGACTGGCGGCAAGCTTGACCTGCTGATTGCCCTTGATGTCTTCAGTGCCGATATTCAGCAAGGCCACACGCGGCCGGGCTATACCCAGCGCTTCTGCGGCCACCGAGCCCATCACGGCGAACTGGAACAAGTGCTCGGCACTGCAATCCACGTTCGCACCTAAGTCCAGCAGTTGGCAGTAGCCTTTCTGCGTTGGAATCGCCGCGACCATCGCGGGCCGGTCTATGCCAGGCAGCGTCTTGAGCACATACCGTGACAGTGCCATCAACGCCCCGGTGTTACCTGCACTGACACAGGCTTGCACCTTGCCATCACGCAATAACTCCAAGGCCACTCGCATTGAAGAGTCAGGCTTGCCGCGCAGGGCCGAAGCAGGCTTGTCATCCATGCTGATGGTTTCGCTGGCCGGCGTAATCGTCAGGCGCGCGCGATCCACAACCGGATGGCTGGCGATCAATTCTTCAAGGAGTGAGGGTTGACCGACGAGGGTCAGGTGCAGCGAGGGCGTAGCAATCAGGCTGGCAATACAGGCCTGAACAATGCTGCGGGGACCGAAGTCCCCGCCCATTGCGTCAATCGCGATGACTTGAGCAGACAAGTGATTACTCGTCAGCGCCCTTGTCGATCACTTTACGGCCACGGTATACGCCTTCTGGCGATACGTGGTGACGCAGGTGAATTTCACCGGTGGTTTTTTCTACAGACAGAGTGCTCGCCGTCAGGGCATCGTGCGAACGACGCATGTCACGGGCGGAACGGGATTTTTTGTTCTGCTGAACAGCCATAATTGATTAACTCCTAAACGTTTGGGTCACGCTTTAACTGCGCCAATACACTGAACGGGTTGGACCGCGTTACCTCGTCCTCGCTCGGCTCGGCCTCGTCATCGAGACCCTCCGGCTGCTGGCATTCTTCCGGATGATGAGCAGGCACAATGGGCAAGGCGAGCAGAAGCTCTTCCTCGATCAGTGCATGCAGATCCAAAGGATCTTCGCCCAGTTCCAGCACGTCATAACCTTTCGGCAACGACTGGGTATTCGCACCCTCCTTTACCACGGCATAACTGCACTCGCTGTGGATCGGCAGGGTGACCAGCTCAAGACAACGCTGGCAAACCATTTTGACCTCGGTGTCGATAAAGCTGTGGATTACCACAGATTTACGTTCATCTCGTTCAAAAACGAATTTGGCCTGCACCGTACCGACAGTGTCGGAAAGCGGGTCGCAGAGTCTCTCCAAATCGGCCAGCAGCAATTCACCTTGAAGGGAAGTGCCACGATCAGCCAATTTGCGCGGGTCAACGTGAGGTGGAATCGGGTCATTCAACATAGGCGCAGCATTATAGGGATGCACCCAGCCATGTCAAAGGAAATTCAGCCCTGTGCGTCAGCCGGTCGCCCCGCTAGAATCGGCGACTGCCTTGAGGAGTCGTACATGCTGCCTTTATTACTCGCTTCCAGCTCGGTTTATCGCCGGGAATTGCTCACTCGCCTGCACCTGCCATTCATCTGCAGCTCGCCGGATATCGACGAAAGCCATGCTGCAAATGAGTCCGCCATCGAGCTGGTCAAGCGCCTGGCCGAAGCAAAGGCGCGCGCCCTCGCCGCCAGCCACCCAGGACACCTGATCATCGGTTCAGACCAGGTCGCCGCACTGGAAGGCCGCATCATCGGCAAACCTTACACTTTCGAAAATGCGCGTGAGCAGTTATTGGCCGCCAGCGGCAAGCGTGTCAGCTTCCTCACCGGCCTGGCCCTGCTGAATAGCGAGACGGGGCACTGCCAGGTCGACTGCGTGCCCTTTACCGTGCACATGCGCGAGCTGGATGCAGCGCGCATCGAGCGCTACCTGCGTGTCGAACAACCATATGACTGCGCGGGCAGCTTCAAGGCGGAAGGGCTGGGCGTGAGTTTATTCCAAAGCACCGACGGGCCAGATGCGACCAGCCTTGTCGGCTTACCGCTAATTCGCTTGGTAGATATGCTACTCAGCGAAGGCGTGCAAGTCCCTTAAGAACACCGCAAACCAAATGCGGGAGAGGGTTTTCCCCGATAGAAGCGTATCAGCCAACCTTGGATTGACTGATCCACCGCTATCGGGGGGGGGGGGGGCAAGTCGAATCGTCGCACCGCCCCTCCTACATTTTGACCTACGACAGACTTGAGATATTAGCGCAGCGTCGGCCCCTGGAAGCCCATGTACAGCGCCAGCTTCTCAGCCACGCTGGCACCGAGCTTCTTGGAGAAGCGATCAAACGGCGATTCCTCAACCGTGAAATCCACCAACTCCTTCTCGCCAATCACATCCCGCGCCACCGAACTGGCACTGCCCAGGCCATCGATCAAACCCAGCGGCAACGCCTGCTCACCGGACCACACCAGCCCCGAGAACAGCTCAGGATGATCTTTATCCTTTAGACGATCCCCGCGCCCCTGCTTCACGCTGGCGATGAACTGGCGATGAGTGGTATCCAGCACGCTCTGCCAGAATTGGGTTTCATCGGGCTTTTGCGGCTGGAACGGATCCAGAAACGCTTTGTGCTCGCCCGAGGTGTAGGTGCGGCGCTCAACACCCAGCTTCTCCATAGTGCCAACAAACCCATAACCGGCCGCCGTCACACCAATGGAGCCCACAAGACTGGCCTTGTCGGCATAGATCTGATCAGCGGCACTGGCGATGTAATAAGCACCCGAAGCACCCAGATCGGAAATCACGGCGTACAGTTTGATATCCGGGTGCAGGCCACGCAGGCGGCGAATCTCGTCATACACATAACCCGATTGCACCGGGCTGCCGCCCGGGCTGTTGATGCGCAGTATCACCCCTTTGACCTTGGGATCCTCGAACGCAGCGCGCAGGCTGCCGACGATGTTATCGGCGCTTGCCGGCTCCTTGTCGGCAATTACACCGCGCACCTCGATCAGCGCGGTGTAGTTCGCGCCACGGGTTGCGCTCTTTTCCATATCCATCAGCGGACTGAACAGCGCCAGCATGAGCAACAGATAAGTAAAGGTCAGCAGCTTGAAGAAAATCCCCCAGCGCCGCGCACGACGCTGCTCCTGGACGCTGGCCAGGAGCGTCTTCTCCAGCAGCTTCCAACTCTTGTCGTCACCGCTTCCAGCCTTTTCAGGCGCTTTCCACTCGTCACTCATGCCATCAACCCCAGCAAAAACTTATTGAGCCCGACCGAGCCAGGCCTGCAATTCAGAAAAATGATCAATCGTGACCCTAGGCTCGTATTGCTGTAACGCCTCAGCGGACTGGGCACCATAGCTGACTGCAACGCTGTCCATGCCGGCGTTACGCGCCATCATCAGATCGAAGGAAGCATCACCCACCATCAGCGCCTCACGCGGCGACACGCCGCAATGGGCAAGGATCTGCTCCAGCATCAGAGGGTGAGGTTTGCTGGCGGTTTCATCCGCAGCACGGGTGATGTCGAAGTAATCTTCCCAACCATGAGCCTTGAGCACCCGATCCAGCCCGCGACGAGCCTTGCCGGTAGCAACTGCCAAGTGGTAGCCCTGCGCCCGGAACGCCGCCAGCGATTGCACAACGCCCTCAAACAGCGGCGAAGGCTCTGCCTCCAGCGCAATGTAGTGATCGGCGTAATGCTCGCGAAACGCTATCAGTTCAGCGTCACTGATTTCGGGATACAGGGTACGGATGGCTTCAGGCAGCCCCAGACCAATAATGCCCTTGACCGCCTGATCGCTGCATAACGCAAAGCATGAACGGGTGGACGCCATGTGCATCGACTCGACAATGCGACCAATGGAGTTGGCCAGCGTCCCATCCCAATCAAAAATCAGCAGCTTGTAATCAAGGTGCGACACTCAAACGCTCCACGGTCTTGGCCCACATCTCATCGACAGGCGCCTGCAACTTCAGCTCGCCACCATCAGGCAGCGGCACAGTCAGCATGTAGGCATGGAGAAACAGGCGTTTACCGCCCAAGTCTCTAATTTCCTTGGAAAAGTCTTCGTCGCCGTACTTGGTATCACCGGCAATGCAATGGCCCGCATGCAAGGTATGCACGCGAATCTGGTGGGTACGCCCAGTGACCGGTTTGGCCTCGACCAGAGTGGCGAAGTCACCGAAGCGGCGCAGCACCTTGAACAGGGTCAGGGCTTCTTTACCCTCCTCGTCCACTTCGACCATGCGCTCGCCCGAGCGCAGATTGCTCTTCTGAAGCGGCGCGCGAACGCTTTTGATTGAGCTGGCCCAGTTGCCACGCACCAACGCCATGTAGCGCTTGTCCACGCCATCACCCCGCAGGGCGGTGTGCAGGTGCCGCAACATGCTGCGCTTCTTGGCGATCATTAACAGGCCGGAAGTATCGCGATCCAGGCGATGGACCAGTTCCAGCTCCTTGGCATCCGGGCGCAACTGGCGAAAGGCTTCGATCACCCCAAACGTTAGGCCGCTGCCACCATGCACAGCAATGCCACAGGGCTTGTTGATCACGATTAGTTTGTTGTCTTCAAAGACAATCGACGCCTCAAGGCGCTGCAGCAGCCCTTGAGCGAGGGGAACAGGCTCGTCCCGCTCAGGCACGCGCACTGGCGGCACACGGACGATATCGCCCGCCTGCAGCTTGTACTCGGGCTTGATACGACCCTTGTTCACGCGCACCTCGCCTTTACGCAAGATGCGGTAAATCAAGGTCTTGGGCACGCCTTTGAGCCTGGCCAGGAGAAAGTTGTCGATGCGTTGGCCGGCATATTCCGGCGAGACCTCAAGCAGCTGGACGCTGGGGGTCTGGGGGGCGGTAGTCGTCATGGCGGCGATGATAACAATTTTTTATGGAATTGAAGCACTTAATCATTGCTGCTATAGTCGCGAACGCCGCCAAAAGCGGCCTGGACAGAGGACTTGCGGCAAGCTGCCGGCCCTGACCATCGCAATTCATCAGGACGCGAGGCCGTCCTACGGGGCTTTCGCCACCCTGGAAGGTTCGAGATTGTAACAAGCGCAGGTGACATGAGGCCTGAAGCGAGTGCAGAAAGCAGAGTAAATACTCGCATTCTGCGCCGATATTTACGGCCAGTTCACAAAGTGCAGTCAGTCTTGTGCCAGACCACGGCGAATGCTTCGGAAACAACGCCTGTTAAGAGCTGAGTGAGAGCGCAGTCGCCCACATTCAGTCTTGTTTAGCCATGAGCGTGAACTCCCCATTGGAGTACACGGTAAATGCCAACCCGCTGCGGATTCTGCGCGCGGCAGCACCCGAATTATCAGGGATACGTGTAGGGTGGAGATGCACAACCGTCGGACCGTGTAGCACTAGGCTTATATTTAGACGCTTCATCTCGTCCACAGTCGCCGGTTGATTCCTCCTCCTGACCTTAGCTTTTGTTGAAGTGGTGCCTTTGTCACCACCGCTAACAAGCAGGACGCGTCCGTCGCGATACCGGCCCAATTGGCCGATTTTGCTGGACACTGGAGTGGCCAACCACTCTTGACGCACCTGACACCGACCGTGAGAAGTCGTGTGTGCCGAACGCCGTTTCCGGCAGCCCGGAAACCGACGGTACAACATGAAAAGAATGCTGATTAACGCAACTCAACCCGAAGAGTTGCGTGTTGCACTGGTAGATGGCCAACGCCTCTACGACCTGGACATCGAATCCGGTGCACGCGAGCAAAAGAAGGCCAACATCTATAAAGGCCGTATTACTCGCATCGAACCAAGCCTTGAGGCTGCCTTTGTCGATTTCGGCTCCGAGCGCCACGGCTTCCTGCCCCTCAAAGAAATCTCCCGCGAATACTTCAAGAAAGCCCCCGAAGGCCGCGTGAACATCAAGGACGTCCTGAGCGAAGGCCAGGAAGTCATCGTCCAGGTCGAAAAAGAAGAACGTGGCAACAAGGGCGCCGCCCTGACCACCTTCATCTCCTTGGCCGGCCGTTACTTGGTGCTGATGCCGAACAACCCACGTGCTGGCGGCATTTCCCGCCGCATCGAAGGCGAAGAACGCAACGAACTGCGTGAAGCGCTGAACGGCCTGATCGCACCGGCCGACATGGGTCTGATCGTGCGCACTGCCGGCCTGGGCCGCAGCAGCGAAGAAATGCAGTGGGACCTCGACTACCTACTGCAACTGTGGACCGCTATCAAAGAAGCGTCCCTGGATCGTTCCGCGCCGTTCCTGATCTATCAGGAAAGCAACGTGATCATCCGCGCCATCCGCGACTACCTGCGCCAGGACATCGGCGAAGTGCTGATCGACAGCGTTGAAGCCCAGGACGAAGCCCTGACCTTCATCCGCCAGGTGATGCCGCAGTACGCCAGCAAGATCAAGCTGTACGAAGACAGCGTTCCGCTGTTCAACCGCTTCCAGATCGAAAGCCAGATCGAGACCGCTTTCCAGCGCGTCGTAGAACTGCCTTCCGGTGGCTCCATCGTGATCGACCCGACCGAAGCACTGGTGTCCATCGACATCAACTCGGCGCGCGCCACGAAGGGTAGCGACATCGAAGAAACCGCCCTGCAGACCAACCTGGAAGCGGCTGAAGAAATCGCCCGCCAACTGCGCCTGCGTGACATCGGCGGCCTGATCGTGATCGACTTCATCGACATGACCCCAGCCAAGAACCAGCGCGCCGTGGAAGAGAAAGTCCGCGAATGCCTGGAAGCTGACCGTGCCCGCGTGCAAGTCGGCCGCATCTCGCGCTTCGGCCTGCTGGAAATGTCCCGTCAGCGCCTGCGTCCATCCCTGGGCGAGAGCAGCGGCATCGTCTGCCCGCGTTGCAACGGCACCGGCATCATCCGTGACGTTGAATCGCTGTCCCTGGCGATCCTGCGCCTGATCGAAGAAGAAGCCCTGAAAGACCGCACCGCCGAAGTCCGCGCGCAAGTGCCGATCCCGGTCGCCGCTTTCCTGCTGAACGAAAAACGCAACTCGATCACCAAGATTGAACTGCGCACCCGTGCCCGTATCGTCATCCTGCCGAACGATCACCTCGAAACGCCGCACTTCGAAGTACAGCGCCTGCGTGACGACAGCCCGGAAGCCCACAGCGGCCAGTCCAGCTACGAAATCGCTGCTGCCGCTGCCGAAGTGGAAGAAGTCCAGCCAGCCGCCGCGACCCGCACTCTGGTTCGCCAGGAAGCTGCCGTGAAAACCGCGCCAGCCCGTGCCAACGCACCAGTGCCGGTTGAAGCTGCCGCACCAGTTGCTGCACCAGCCGCCATGCCTGAGCCGAGCCTGTTCAAAGGCCTGGTGAAATCGCTGGTCAGCCTGTTCGCTACCAAAGAAGAGCCTGTGGCCCCGGTTGTAGTTGAAAAACCAGCCTCCGAGCGCCCGGCACGTAACGAAGAACGTCGCAACGGCCGTCAGCAGAGCCGCAACCGCAACGGTCGCCGTGACGAAGAGCGCAAGCCGCGCGAAGAACGGGCACCGCGTGAAGAACGCGCACCACGTGAAGAGCGTGCGCCTCGTGAAGCCCGTGAAGAAACACCAGCCGTAGCCCGTGAAGAACGCGCACCGCGTGAAGAGCGCGCACCTCGCACCCCACGTGCTCCGCGTGAAGATCGCAAGCCACGTGGCGAGCGTGAGGAACGCGTACGTGAACTGCGTGAGCCGCTGGACGCTGCGCCAGCCGTTGCTGCTGCCGCTGCTGCGACTACCGAAGAGCGCCCGGCCCGCCAGCCGCGTGAAGAACGCGCCCCTCGTGAAGAGCGCCAGCCGCGCCCTCCGCGTGAAGAGCGTCAACCACGCGCCGAGCAAGCTGCTTCCGCCAGCGAAGAGGAAGAAGTACTGACCGGCGAAGAGCAACTGCAGGAAGATGGTCAGGACAACGCCGAAGGCGATCGTCCTCGCCGCCGCTCCCGTGGTCAGCGTCGTCGCAGCAACCGTCGCGAGCGCCAGCGTGATGCCAACGGCAACGTAATCGAAGGCTCGGAAGAGACCGGCGAGAACGCTGAGGGCGCAACCAACGAAGCTAACGAACCGACGGGTGCCGAACTGGCTGCCGGCCTGGCCGTTACTGCTGCCGTTGCCAGCTCGGTCATCAGCGCTCCTGCTGAAGCCCAGGCTCACGAGCAAGCTGAACGCGCTACTGCAGCCGTTGAAGAAACCGCTGCTGTAGAAGCACCAGTTGCCGAGACCCCAGCGGTTGAAGCACCGGTCGTTGAGGCCCCCGCTGTTGAGGCAACTACCCCGATCGAAGCCCCAGTGGTTCCGGAAGTGGAAGTAGCCCCGGTTCGCGACGCCCAGCCAGAAACCGAAGCGGTCGCCATTGAACCTGCGCCGGTTGTTGAACCTCAGCCAGTGGTTGAAGCCGTAGTTGAAGCTCCGGCTGTCGAAGAAGCTGCCCCAGCGGTGCGTGAAGTTCGCGAAGAACAGACCGCCTTCCAGTGGACTGCCGAACCTGCCGCCCCGGTCGAAGCTCCCGCGCCTGCGCCTGTTGTAGAGGAAGCGCCAGCACCGGTGGTTGAAGTCGTAGTTGCCGAGCCTGCACCAGTGGTTGTTGAAGCCCCGGTTGTTGCCGAAGTTGAAGCACCCGTGGTTGAAGCTGCTCCTGCCAGCGCCTTGAGCGAAAACGGCCGTGCGCCGAACGATCCACGTGAAGTGCGTCGTCGCCGCAAGGAAGCTGAGGCAGCCGCCGCTGCCGCCGCCGCCGCCGCTCCGGCTGTAGTCGAAGCTGTCGAAGCGCCTGCTCCGGTTGCTGAAGCCGTGGTAGAGCACAAGGCCCTGGAAGAAGAGCACGAGCCTAAACCCCTCGTCTGATTCCATCAGCCACTAAAAAGCCCCGCCTGAGTGATCAGGCGGGGCTTTTTTTGTCTGCCGGTCAGCGGTAATGCAACAACGCGGGCACATCCACATCCCACAACACACCGGGGTCCTCCACCCGCACCTCCTTCAAAACAGCCTGTACAAATAACGCTTTGGCACCACGATCGCCACTCAGCGCCATCAAGGCGGGCCCAAATGCACGGGCAAAGGCAACCGGGTGGCCATACTGACCGACATGTACCGGCACATTGATGCTATCCAGGCCATCTATCACGCGCTCGATCGTCGACGCTTGAATAAACGGCATATCCCCCAGTACCACCAGCCAACCCTGCGCCGAAGCACTGGCTGCGACAGCTGCGGCAATACTGTCGCCCATGCCAGCCGACTGCAGCAGCAAGACCTTGCAGCCATACACCTTCGCCAACCGAATGACCTCCGAACGATCTGGCGAGGTCACCACCCAGCGCTCCACTACGTCTGCCGGCAGATTCAACAGCACCTGCTCGATCACCGGTCGCGTCACGCCATCGCGACCTACACAGAGCGCCAGCAATTTATCCTGGTCGGCCCCAGCTTCTGCGCGGAAGCGGCTGCCCTGCCCTGCCGCCAGCACAATCGCCGTCACGGTCACTCAGCTACCACCGGCAAAGGCTTTTTCTGCATAGGCGCCACGCCGTTCTTGATTGCGACAATTTCCGCCATCAGCGACAGCGCGATTTCCGCCGGCGTATGGCTGCCGATATGCAAACCAATCGGCCCATGCAAGCGGGCAATCGCCTCCGCCGACAAACCCAGTGCGGCGAGGTTTTCACGGCGCTTCTGGGTATTGACCCTTGAACCTAGCGCGCCGATATAGAAGGCATTGGAATTCAACGCCGTCAGCAACGCCATGTCATCCAGGCGCGGGTCGTGTGTGAGGCAGACAATCGCCGTGCGTTCGTCGGTCTGGATATTCAACACTGCCTCATCAGGCATACCCGGCACAAAGCGGCCATGTTGCTCTTCCCAGCCATACACGAACTCTTCGCGCGGGTCGCAGATCAGCACTTCGAAATCCAGCAAACGCGCCATTTCCGCCACATAGCGCGACAGTTGCCCGGCGCCGATCAGCAGCAGGCGCCAGCGTGGTCCATAGATGGCGCGCAAGCGTTCACCGTCGAAACTCACCACATCAGTCTTGCTCGCGCCGCTCAGGGTCACTTCGCCGGTAGCAAGGTTTAGCTCCCGAGCAACAATCTGATGATCCTCGCAGCGCGCCAGTAAC
This sequence comes from Pseudomonas sp. RIT357, assembly GCF_000632245.1. Taxonomy (NCBI): domain Bacteria; kingdom Pseudomonadati; phylum Pseudomonadota; class Gammaproteobacteria; order Pseudomonadales; family Pseudomonadaceae; genus Pseudomonas; species Pseudomonas sp. RIT357. Next base: position 55,997 of record NZ_JFYX01000015.1, on the reverse strand, counting down.
TTCTCTACCCAGCCCCAGTCATCCACCCTCTCCTCGGTCAAGCGCAGCGTGCCGCCGCACGGCAACCCAAAACGCGCAGCTTCGTCGCGTGTAACGCCGTAGGTCACCATCTGCACCGGCGGGCCGTCATGAGGCAAGCGGCCGTCCTGCAACCGCGCGATCAAGTCATCCTCGATGCAACCACCGGAAACCGAGCCAATCACCACGCCGTCGCCCCGCAGGGCTAGCATTGCCCCCGGCGGACGCGGTGCACTGCCCCAAGTCTGGACCACGCTGTACAACACCACTCGCTGTCCAGCGCGGCGCCATTCCAGCACGCTGCGCAGGACATTCAAATCCACACTGTCCATTCAGTCTCCCGCCAGCGTTGTTGATGAAGTATTCATTTACTGTAAAGCAAAGCGATTCAAAAGTGGCCGAGCAGAAACGCAAACGCCCCGAACCAGTCGGGGCGTTTGCGTATAGCTGCTAGCGTGGGCTCACGCCTTCAGCGGCTTACTTGACGACAGGTGCAGGGCCTTCGGCCACGCCCAGGTCATCGATTTCGCGGGTTTCGGAGATACCGGTACCGCCAGACGCCAGCTCGCTTTGCAGCTTGTCGGTGTCCAGTTCCTTGACCCACTTAGCCACAACGATGGTGGCAACGGCGTTACCGACCAGGTTGGTCAGTGCGCGGGCTTCGGACATGAAGCGGTCGATACCCAGGATCAGCGCCAAGCCGGCAACCGGCAGGTGGCCTACAGCCGACAAGGTTGCAGCCAAAACGATGAAGCCACTACCGGTCACGCCAGCAGCGCCTTTGGAGGAGAGCAGCAGCACCAGCAGCAGAGTGATCTGGTGGGTGATGTCCATGTGGGTGTCAGTCGCTTGAGCGATGAACACGGCAGCCATGGTCAGGTAGATCGAAGTACCGTCAAGGTTGAAGGAGTAGCCAGTCGGGATTACCAGACCTACTACGGATTTCTTGGCACCCAGACGCTCCATCTTGATCAGCATGCGTGGCAGTGCGGACTCGGAGGAGGAAGTACCCAATACGATCAGCAGCTCTTCACGGATGTAGCGGATCAGCTTGATGACGCTGAAACCGTGAGCGCGGCAGATACCGCCCAGCACCACCAGCACGAACAACAGGCAAGTGATGTAGAAGCAGATCATCAGTTGGCCCAACTGCACCAGGGAACCTACACCGTAGGCACCGATGGTGAACGCCATGGCGCCCAGGGCACCGAGTGGCGCGAGCTTCATGATCATGTTGATGATGTTGAACATCACGTGGGCGAAGCGATCGATGAAGTCCAGCACCGGCTTGCCGTAGGCACCCAGGCGATGCAGGGCAAAACCGAAGATCACCGAGAACATCAGCACTTGCAGGATGTCGCCGTTGGCGAAGGCGCCGACGATGGTGTTCGGGATCACGTTAAGCAGGAAGCCAACGATGCTCTGGTCTGCGCCAGCAGTCACATAGGCAGCGACTTTGGAAGCGTCCAGGGTCGCTACGTCGATGTGCATGCCGGCGCCCGGTTGCACAACGTTCACCACGATCAGGCCGATCAGCAGGGCGACGGTGGAAACGATTTCGAAGTACAGCAGCGCGTAGCCGCCGGTTTTGCCGACCGATTTCATGCTTTGCATGCCAGCGATGCCGCTGACAACGGTGCAGAAGATGATCGGGGCGATGACCATTTTGATCAGTTTGATAAACCCGTCACCCAGTGGCTTAAGGGCCACACCGGTTTGCGGGTAGAAGTGACCGAGCAAAATACCGATAACGATTGCAACGATCACCTGGAAATACAGGGATTTGTAGATTGGCTGACGAGTCGTCATTGCAAAATTCCTCAATCGTCCCGTGTGGCAAATATCCGCCATTGCCCACGACACTTGAATTGCGAACCCTCCTGCACTGGAGGGATTTGTTGTTTGCGAAGCCTGTAGGTCCAGGCCTGCGCTGTAATCCTTATCGCAAACGCCGTGCCACTTTGCTCAAAAGCCCTAAAGGCCTTTAGGCATCAGGGCTGATCGTTTTCAGACGCCTCGCCAGGCGCCAAATCGGTTGGCGAATTTCCGCCACCGCACCCAATCGCGTCCTACAATTTGGCGGATATCCGCCTTGTCGCCTTGCCAGGTGCTGACTACCATCCGCCATTCCATGGACGAGGGCCCCGCATGCGTGAACGCACCATCGCCAGTCACTACGCACGGGCCGCCCTGGGCGGAGCGCGTCGGGCCGGTTACGATTATTCGGGCCTGCTGCAACAGTTGGGCATCACCCCCGAGCAGTTGACTGAACCTCGCGCCCGCATTGCGCCGGAGCAATTTACCCGGTTGCTCCAGATGCTTTGGCTGGCGTTGGACGACGAATACCTGGGCTTTGCCGACGGTCCGAGCAAACGTGGCACTTTCGCCATGATGTGCCATGCGTTGATCCACTGCCGCACGCTGGAGAAAGCCCTGGAACGCGGCTTATTATTTTATAGCCTATTCCCACAAGGCCCGCGTTGGCAGCTCACACGGGAAGGCGAAATGGCCCGCCTGAGCCTGGATGACTCCCAACTGTGGGACCCGGATCACTTCCTCAGCGAATGCCTGCTGGTGATCTGGCACCGCCTGGGCAGTTGGCTGATCGGCCAGCGCATCCGACTGCACCAGGCCACGTTCAGCTACCCGATGCCGGCCCACTCCAGCGAATATGACCTGCTGTTTCCCTGCGACCGGGTGTTCGGTTCGCCGAACAGTAGCCTGGTGTTCCCTGCCCGCTACCTGAACATGCCGCTGCTGCAGGATGAGCGCACCCTCAAGCACTTTCTGGAGCGCTCTCCCGCTGACCTGCTGTCACGCCCGGATGAAGGCGATAGCTTGAGCAGTCAGTTGCGACGCCTACTGAGCCGCGATCGCACGCCGTGGCCGGATCTGGAAGCCGTCGCTCAGCACTTGCACATCAGCCCACAAACCCTTCGCAGGCATTTGCGCGAAGAAGGCACCAGCTTTCAGGCGCTCAAAGATGAGTTGCGGCGGGACATCGCCATCTACCATCTGGGACGGGCGGATTTGTCGTTGCAGGAGATTGCCGAGCAGCTGGGATTTTCCGAACCGTCGGCATTTCATCGGGCGTTCAAGAAGTGGACAGGGTTAACGCCGGGGGCCTATCGTGCACGGGAGAGTTAGAGAGGCGTTGTGTGTGAGGGCATCATCGGGCGCAAGCCCCCTCCCACCTTTGACTGCGTTCACAAAGTTTGATGCTTGAATAAATTCAAAATGCGGGAGAGGGCTTGCCCCCGATAGGGCCAGCCCAGCCAGTGAAGATCACACAGATGGAAAGTGGATCTTGAACGCCGCGCCACCCAGTGGTGAATCCCCAAGCGTCAGTCGCGCGCCGTAGCTTTCTATGATGTCCTTGACCACCGCCAACCCAATCCCCTGCCCCGGATGCTGGCGGTCCAGCCGCTCGCCCCGTTGCAAAATCCGCGCGCGCTGATCTGGCGGCACGCCTGGTCCGTCATCTTCTATGCACAACTCAATGCCTTCGAGGTTCTCGACCAGACTAACGCGCACTTCACTCAGGCACAGCCGATAGGCGTTTTCCAGCAGGTTGCCGAGCAATTCGAGCAAGGCACCCTTTTCGATCGGCACATCGCAGGCGTGCGGCAGTTCAAAGGACACCCTGACGCCCTTGTCACGGTAGACCTTGCCCAAGGTATCGCACAGGCTTTGCAGCACCGGTTCCAGGCGCACTTGATGGCGCACCAGGCCGCTTTTGCGCAAACTGGCGCGCTGCAACTGGTAGCTGATCTGCTGGCTCATGCGTTCGATCTGCGATTGCAGCACCCAGGCCTGATCGCGGTCTTCTGGGCGCTTGGCCATGTCTTCACTCACGCCTTGCAACACGGCGAGCGGGGTTTTCAGGCTGTGAGCCAAGTCATCGAGGGAGTCGCGGTATCGCGTACGTTGTTCACGCTCACTGTGCAGCAAGCGGTTGAGGGAGCCGGTAAGGCGCAGCAATTCACGTGGGTGTTGTTCGGACAGGCTTTCGCGGGTGCCGCCTTCGATCTGGTCAAGCTCCTGACTCAGGCGCCGCAGGGCTTGAAGGCCCCAGGTCAGGCCCAGCCACAGCAACGTCAGCAGCACCAGCAACGCCGCGCCGAAGCCCAAGTAGAGGTTTTCGCGCAGGCCTTCGAGGGTCAGTTGGTATTCGCGCACCGGTTGCAGGGCGACGATACTGAACGCCGCGCTCTTGCCGCCGAGCAGCTTGACCTCCACGTCATAGACGAAGAACTCCTGGCCGTCCGCTTCGCGAATCCTCGCGAATTCATTGCCTCGCCCGTCATAGCGCGGCTTGTAGTTGATGTTTTCTTCCCGGGTAGCCCGCGAGCGCCACACCAAGTGGCCTTCGCGGTCGTAGATATAGCCGAGCAGACGGCTATCGGTCAGGTTGAAACGTTCGTCCGGCAACTGCGCAGGCATCAGCAGGCGGTTGTTTTCGACCCGCGCGGCGGAGATCAGCGTCGTCACGTCCGACGCCAGGCGCTGTTCGATGGAGTCCTGCAGCGCCAGACTGAAAGCGCCCTGCATGGCCGGCAACAAGCCCAGCATGAACAACACGGCCAGGGTCGCTGCCGCCAGCATCAAACGCACACGTAACGAGCGGATCAACGGCAGCGCTCATTGAACAGGTAGCCCAGGCCACGCACGGTGTCGATCGGCTTGAACCCTGTGGGGCCTTCCAGCTTGCGGCGCAGGCGGCCGACCAAGACTTCAATGACGTTTGGATCGCGCTCGTCGTCGTCGGGGTAAAGCTGTTCCATCAAGCGGTCTTTGGCGACAACTTGCTGGTGATGGCGCATCAGGTATTCAAGGATGCGGTATTCGTAGGCGGTCAGCGCCAGGGGCTGTTCGTCGAGGGACGCTTGCTTGCGGTTGAGGTCCAGCAGCAAGGGCCCGGCAACGATAGTCGATTGGGTGAACCCGCTGGAGCGGCGCAGCAAGGCGTTCATGCGCGCCTCCAACTCTTCGAACTGGAATGGTTTGACCACGTAGTCGTCAGCGCCGGCGGCCAGGCCTTCGACCTTGTCCTGCCAGTTGCCGCGCGCGGTGAGAATTAGGATCGGAAACGTTTTGGCCTGGCTGCGCAGTTGGCGGATCAGGTCCAGGCCGCCCATGCCGGGCAGGCCCAGGTCGATAATCGCCAGGTCATGGTTGAATTGACCGACCTGGTAAAGCGCCTCTTCGGCGTTGGCCACAGCTTCGACCACGTGGCCGCTGTCGGTCAGGCGGGTAAACAGGTGATGACGCAGCAGCGCCTCATCTTCCACCACCAGCAATTTCATAAGGCTCTCCAAAGCAAATCAACTGTCCGACAGGGGGACATCATAGCGGCCCTGCAGGTCTTGCGGGCGCAGTTTAATGCCATTGAACTGGCCACTCAGGTGCGCGTAACCGGTGCGGTAGGCTGGCTGTGGGGTAGCAAGGCCCAGGGACTGGCCCCAAGGCGTAGGCTGACTGCTCGCGTCTTCGAAACTGACACGTTGAATCAAGGTGCTGGTTTTCTTGGTTTTCTCGCGGCCGAATGCGGCAAAGTCACCATCAGAGGCCTGGACCCCTGCGGTAGCACTGAGCATGGTCAACGCCAACATCAGCTTTTTGATCGCAGTCATGGTGTTACCTCATACGCGTTTGGCTGTTGAGGTCAGCCTACGCAAAAGCCCCTGAACTCCCCCTGAACAGGCGGTGCGCCGCAGCGGGCTATCCTCTGGCGCCTCAACTCGGCAAAATACCGCCCATGAATCTTCTGCCCGCTTGCTGCACACCACTCGACGCCCATTGTCCACTGCCCGAACCATTACCGGGAACAGTGTTTCTCGGCACTCACTTCGACCCGGCATTGTTGGCAGCCGGTGATTTCCAACGCTGCGCAGTGCCGGCACCGGCGAGCATCCAGCGCTCAGTGGCCAAGCGCCAAGCCGAGTTTCTGGCCGGTCGCCTGTGCGCCCGCGCCGCTCTGCAACACCTCGATCAGCTTGACTGCATCCCGGCTATCGGCGAAGACCGTGCACCGGTCTGGCCCGCGCACATCAGTGGCTCGATCACACACAGCACCGGGCATGCCGCGGCGATTGTCGGGTACAAGGCGCAATGGCGCGGGTTGGGGATGGACCTGGAAAATGTACTCACGCTGGAGCGCGCGGAGCGTCTGGCCGGGGAAATTCTGACAGCCGACGAGCTGCAGCGTATGGGCGGTGTGGCGCGAGAGCAGATTGCCCTGCTGGTGACGCTGACGTTTTCGGTCAAAGAGAGCCTGTTCAAGGCGCTTTACCCGATTGTGCACAAGCGCTTCTACTTTGAGCATGCCGAGGTGGTGGAGTGGACCGAGGCCGGGCGAATAAAGCTGCGGCTGCTGACTGACTTATCGGATGAGTGGTGCCATGGCAAAGAGTTGGTTGGGCAGTTTGCGGTGAATGATGGGCAGCTCTTGAGCCTGGTGAGCATCAGCGCCTGATAGGTCAGGTTTTATCCTGCCCCCTCGGCCAACTCAAACTGAAACACGCCCCACCCAGGTTGTTGCTCTTGCTGATCAATGCGCGCCCGCCGTGCCAATAGATAATCCGCCGTACAATCGACAAGCCCAGGCCATGGCCCCCGGACGCTCGGGTGCGGCTGTCGTCGAGCCGCAGGAAGGGCGTAAAAATACGCTCCCAGGCGTTTTCCGGCACACCGGGGCCATCGTCCTCGACATCGATTCGACAGCGCACCTGACCCACCTGATAACTGATCAGCACCTGGCTCTGCGCGTGGCGCATGGCATTGCTCACCAGATTTTGCAAGGCACGGTGTAAATAGCGGGGTTCGGCGTCGACCCAGGCGTTATCCCAGTGGGCCGATGACAAGCAGATACCCCGCGCCACAGTCACCTGTGGGCGCAGTGGCGATAATTCGCCAATCACCTGATCAAGCAACGCATCAAGGTCCACTCGCTGAAAACTCAGCTCGGGTGCGCCCTGCTCCAGCCTTGCGTAGGTGAGCATTTCATCCACCAGGCCATCGAGGTCCTGGATATCGCTGTCCATGCCTTCCAGGTACTTGCGCCGGGCCTCTGGGGTAGCAGCGTCGCCGATCATCTCCAATCCGAAGCGCAGGCGCGCTACCGGCGTGCGCAGTTCGTGGGACACCGCACGTACCAGTTCGCGCTGAATCGCCAGCAATTGCTGCAAGTGCTCAGCCATGCCATTGAAGGCCGCGGCGAGGCGACCCACCGAGTCCGCTCCCCGGGCCGGCACGCGTACTTCCAGATTGCCCTTGGCAATGCGTGTCGCGGCCGCCTCCAGGCCACGCAGCCGGCGCTCAAGCTGACGCACCAGCAGATAGACGATCAAGCCGATCAAGGTCAGGCCAATCAAAGCAATCAGGACCAGCCACTGCACCGGGTACGGGTTCATTTGATACAGCGGACCGAGTTCCAGCACCCAGGGCGTACCGACGATGCCGGAGAACACGCGGATCGAGTCGCCACCCTTGCCCAGGGCCATCACCGTATCGCCCTCCGACACGCGGCGGCGCTGGTCGTCGTCCATATCGGCCTGGTCGAGGGTCATCAGGTGCATTTCGAACCCAAAGCCCTTGGCTTCTTTTATATCCGCCAACCTTTGTGGCTGCTCGGCCACGGGGAAGCGCACCAATTCGTCAGCCAGCAGGTAAATGGTCGCACGGGCCAGTTGTTCGCTGATCTGCTGCACCTCGCCCGTCAGCACCCATTGCTCTTTATCGCTGACCAGGCGCAGAACACGGGCGGCGTGAGGGCCGGTCTGCTGCACCAGAACCTGGCCGCGTTGCAGGCTGTTGCGCTGGCTGAGGTCCAACTGCGCGTCGGTGAGGCTGCGCAGTTCCAGGGGAATCCCCAGCAAGCGCTCCCACACCGCCAAGGCACGTTGGCGTTCGATAGCGCTCATGGGTTGCAGGTTGTCGCCCATCAAGGCAAAGGTGCCATGGGCGAGGCGCTCGCGGTATTGGCCGCTGCGCACCTCGTTAAGCAGGTGCAAGGCCAGTACGCCCAACAGCGCCACCAGGATCAGCGCCGCGCACATGCCGCCGTAGATACGCAGGAAGATCGAGTTCACAGCGACATATCGGCGGCGGCTTCAGGGACGAATAAGTAGCCTTTGCTACGAATGGTCTTGATCAGACGCGGATGGATCGGATCGTCGCCGATTTTCGGGCGAATTCGTGAGATGCGTACATCGATGGACCGGTCTTGGCCGTCATAGCCGATACCCCGCAGGGCGATAAAGATTTCTTCGCGGGACAGGATGCGCCCGGCATTCGCCACCAGCAGCCACAGCAGGTCAAATTCAGCGCTGGTCAGTTCGATACTGCCGTCGTGCAGCCAGGCTTCGCGCAGGGCGTTGTCTACCACCAACGGGCCGAATTCCAGGCGGCGCTGGTTTTCTACCGTTGCGGATTCGGCGGGCTCACTGCGCCGCAGCAGCGCCTGGATACGCGCCAGCAACAGCCGGGGGCGCACGGGTTTGCATACGTAGTCGTCGGCGCCCATGTCCAGGCCCAGCACCTGGTCCATGTCGTCGGTGCGCGCGGTAAGCATGAGGATCACGCCCTCGTAGCGCTCGCGCACCTTGCGGCAGATGCTCAGGCCATCTTCGCCGGGCAGCATCAGGTCGAGGATCACCAGGTCTGGTTGCTCGGCGATGATACGCGCTGCGGCCTGGGCGCCATCGCCTTCAACCGAAACACGCAGGCCGTTGCTTTCCAGGTACTCACGGGTCAATTCGGCCAATCGCTCGTCGTCCTCGACGATCAGGATTTGCCAGGCTTCTTGCTCCATGCGCTACCTCGATTCTAATTATTGTCATGTACGGGAAGCACAATACTGCCTCTATTGAAGGCCGATTGTAGCCATGCCCCAACCCTGGAACACAAGGCGGTAAATCCATTCGGTGATCGCGTTTTTTTGTGGTAGGGTTCGCGCCCTCAAAAATCCAACCGGCTGTTTTTATATTGGAATATTCGGTGACAAACGGCCGAATCCAGCAGTACTGCGGCCTACACGGGCGTTCCACGTTTCATACACATTTTACCCACAGCGTTATCCACAGGTCGTGCGTTGCTAAGCCCCCCAAAACGCATTATCTTGTACCTCGGCGCTAAAAAAACCCTACATGTAGGGTTTTGAGCGAAAAGACCCAACACAAGTCAGACAAGAAACTCAAGCCCTTTCTTGCTCCTGTTTGGTCGAACCCAAGCATTTTTTGAAAGCCCAAACCGCTCAAGCGGATGGCAGCCGTTTTCAAGCTCCAATAGCAGAAAACGGTACGGGTGTTGCAGTGCTTGAACCTGGCAACTGTCACCCACCAGGAATACGGCCAAGGGCATTAAAGCCCCGAACCGAAGACTTCGGCATGGAAGCGGCGCGAACAGCCCCCCTTCCTCCTGTCCCGAAGTTGTTATGCCAGGCCAACGCCTGCTGTAAGTGCTTCAGGACGGAACGGTGGGCACCGTGATGGTGCCCAAATAAATATAGAATGTGGAGACAACCCCCCATGCAAACCGACACAACTCGCGAGAACCCGCAGGGCTCCGTGCCGCTGGCAGCAGATTCGAATATGGATCTGTCCGCCACTGCACCAGGGCAACTGCGCGTGATCAAGCGTAACGGCACTGTCGTTCCTTACACCGATGACAAAATCACCGTCGCTATCACCAAAGCGTTTCTTGCAGTTGAAGGCGGCACCGCTGCCGCTTCGTCGCGCATCCACGACACCGTTGCCCGCCTGACCGAACAAGTCACCGCGACCTTCAAGCGTCGCATGCCGTCGGGCGGCACTATCCACATCGAAGAAATCCAGGACCAGGTCGAACTGGCCCTGATGCGTGCCGGCGAGCAAAAAGTTGCGCGCGACTACGTGATCTACCGTGACGCCCGCTCCAAAGAGCGCGCCGTGCGCTCCCCGGCCGAAGAAGCCGCCGTACAAGCTCACCCGTCGATCCGCATCACCCTGGCCGACGGTACGTTTGCACCGCTGGACCTGGGCCGCCTGAACACCATCATCACCGAGGCCTGCGAAGGCCTGGAAGAAGTCGACGGTGACCTGATCCAGCGCGAAACCCTGAAGAACCTGTACGACGGCGTGGCCCTGACCGACGTCAACACCGCCCTGGTGATGACCGCCCGTACCCTGGTTGAACGCGAGCCGAACTACTCGTTCGTGACCGCGCGCCTGCTGATGGACACCCTGCGTGCCGAAGGCCTGGGCTTCCTGGGCGTGGCCGACAGCGCCACCCACCACGAAATGGCCGACCTGTATGCCAAGGCCCTGCCTGCCTACGTCGCCAAGGGTATCGAGTTCGAATTGCTGAACCCAATCCTGGCCACTTTCGACCTGGAAAAACTCGGCAAGGCGATCAATCACGAGCGCGACCAGCAGTTCACTTACCTGGGCCTGCAAACCCTGTACGACCGTTACTTCATCCACAAGGACGGTATCCGCTTCGAACTGCCGCAAGTGTTCTTCATGCGCGTGGCCATGGGCCTGGCGATCGAAGAGAAACACAAAGAAGACCGTGCGATCGAGTTCTACAACCTGCTGTCGTCCTTCGACTACATGTCGTCGACCCCGACGCTGTTCAACGCCGGCACCCTGCGTCCACAGCTGTCGAGCTGCTACCTGACCACCGTGCCGGATGACCTGTCGGGCATCTACCACGCGATCCACGACAACGCCATGTTGTCCAAATTCGCAGGCGGCCTGGGCAACGACTGGACGCCGGTGCGGGCCTTGGGTTCGTACATCAAGGGCACCAACGGCAAGTCCCAGGGCGTCGTACCGTTCCTGAAAGTCGTGAACGACACCGCGGTAGCGGTCAACCAGGGCGGCAAGCGCAAAGGCGCTGTGTGTGCCTACCTGGAAACCTGGCACATGGACATTGAAGAGTTCATCGAGCTGCGCAAGAACACAGGTGATGATCGTCGTCGTACCCACGACATGAACACCGCCAACTGGATCCCTGACCTGTTCATGAAGCGTGTCTTCGATGACGGCCCGTGGACCCTGTTCTCGCCATCCGAAGTGCCGGACCTGCACGACCTGACCGGCAAGGCTTTCGAAGAACGCTACGAGTATTACGAAGCCCTGTCCCAGTACCCAGGCAAGATCAAGCTGTTCAAGACCATCCAGGCCAAAGACCTGTGGCGCAAGATGCTGTCCATGCTGTTCGAAACCGGCCACCCATGGCTGACCTTCAAGGACCCATGCAACCTGCGCAGCCCGCAGCAGCACGTGGGCGTGGTTCACAGCTCGAACCTGTGCACCGAGATCACCTTGAACACCAACAAGGACGAGATCGCCGTTTGCAACCTGGGTTCGATCAACCTGCCGAACCACATCGTCAACGGCAAGCTGGACACTGCCAAGCTGGAGCGCACCGTCAACACCGCAGTTCGCATGCTCGATAACGTAATCGACATCAACTACTACTCGGTGCCACAGGCGCAGAACTCCAACTTCAAGCACCGCCCGGTTGGCCTGGGCATCATGGGCTTCCAGGACGCGCTGTACCTGCAGCACATCCCTTACGGTTCGGATGCAGCGGTCGAGTTCGCCGACAAGTCCATGGAAGCGGTCAGCTACTACGCGATCCAGGCGTCCTGCGACCTGGCCGACGAGCGCGGTGCCTACGAGACGTTCCAGGGTTCGCTGTGGTCCAAAGGCATCCTGCCGCTGGACTCGCAACAGATCCTGATCGAGCAACGTGGCCAGAAGTACATTGATGTTGACCTGGAAGAATCCCTGGACTGGGCGCCGGTACGTGCCCGCGTGCAGAAAGGTATTCGTAACTCCAACATCATGGCCATCGCACCGACCGCGACCATCGCCAACATCACCGGCGTGTCCCAGTCGATCGAACCGACCTACCAGAACCTGTATGTGAAATCGAACCTGTCGGGCGAATTCACCGTGATCAACCCGTACCTGGTTCGCGACCTCAAGGCTCGCGACCTGTGGGACTCGGTCATGATCAACGACCTGAAGTACTACGACGGTTCCGTGCAGCAGATCGAGCGCATCCCGCAAGAACTCAAAGAGCTCTACGCGACCGCCTTCGAAGTGGACACCAAGTGGATCGTTGACGCCGCCAGCCGTCGTCAGAAGTGGATCGACCAGGCTCAGTCCCTGAACCTGTACATCGCTGGCGCTTCGGGCAAGAAGCTGGACGTGACCTACCGCATGGCTTGGTACCGTGGCCTGAAAACCACTTACTACCTCCGTGCCCTGGCCGCAACCAGCACCGAGAAGTCGACCATCAACACCGGTAAGCTGAACGCTGTATCCAGCGGCAACCATGGTGATGACTCGGTACTCGCTGCTCCAGCCGGTCCGGCACCCGTGCCAAAGGCCTGCGCGATTGATGAGCCGGATTGCGAAGCTTGCCAATAAGCTGAGCAGGTAAGCGCCCAACAGCGCTTACTCGAAACCCCCGATCAACCCTCTGGGCTGGTCGGGGGTTTTCTTTTGCCTGCGGTTTGATCGCTCTCACGCGTGGGGACCGTTTCAAACACACTTTTCTTACATCCACAAAAAAGCCCCTCTCACGAGGGGCTTCTTGTGGAGCATTACCGCATCAGGTCATCTGAATGATGGTCTGCATGATGGTGCTCTGGGTGGAGATGGTCTTGGCGTTCGCCTGATAGTTGCTCTGGGCCTTGATCAGGTCTACCAGCTCGTTGGTCAGGTTGACGTTGGAGTTCTCCAGGGAGTTGGCCACAATCGAACCCAGGGTCCCGGATTGCGGGGTGTCGTAACCCGGCTGGCCCGAGGAGAAGGTCTCTCTCCAAGCGGTACTGCCCGCAGGCTGCAGGCCCTGTTCGTTGTTGAAGCTGGCCAGGGAGATCTGGCCAATGGCCTTGCTCTGCTGGTTGCTGAACGTGGCGAACATGACGCCGTTGCCGTCGATTTTCAGGCCGGTGATCTGGCCGGTGGCGTAGCCGTCGGTAGTCGGTGGGTTGCGGTAGCTGGCAGAGTTGTACTGGGTGATATTGCCCATATTCACGGCAATTGGCCCGGCGGTCGCTTCGTTTGGCGTCCAATTGCCATCGGTCACCGATCCTGGGACCCAGCCAGTGAGCGTCAATGTCTTGCTGCTCACGCCACCGGTAACAACATCTTTAAGCTTACCGGCACCATCAAAAGTGATGGTCGATGGCACAGGTGCAGTGGTGCCGGTCGTTGTCGGCTTGGAACCATCCAGGTTACGACCATCGATCAACGTGTAGGCATTCCATTCGTTGGCGTCGGTTTTCACCATGTACTGCACCATGGCGTGCGAGTTGCCTTGGGAGTCGTACAAGGTGGTGCTGTACTGAGTGGTAAAGGTGGTGGTGTCGCTTGGGTTGAACGGCTTGTCGGTCTGATTGATCACCGGCTCCGACGAGTTCAGGTTACTGGTGGAATCCACTTTGGTGGACGCCTTCGGCGGCAGGTAAGACAAGTTCAGTTGCAGGTCGGTCAAGCCACCCTTGATGATCTTGCCGTCTTCATCCGCTGCGTAGCCTTGCAGGCGCGAGGTGCCGGTGTTGTTGGTGATATAGCCGTCTTTGTCGGCACGGAACGCACCACTACGGGTGTATTCCAGCGAACCGTCGCTGCCCTTCTGCACGAAGAAGCCACCGCCCTGGATCGCCATGTCCAGCACGCCGCCGCTGTTGTTGACGTCACCTTGGGTGAACTGCTGGGACACCGCCGCCAGGTTCACACCATTGCCGATGCTGTTCTGGCCGGTGCCCAATTTGGATGCGGCGTAGATGTCGGCGAATTCCGCACGGGACGACTTGAAGCCAGTGGTCGCGACGTTGGCGATGTTGTTGCCAGTCACGTCCAATTGTTTGTTGGCCGCATAGAGGCCGCTAAGGCCGATATTAAAAGACATGTTTCTCTCCCTCTGCCGTAGTTAGCCGGCTCTATGTACCGATAGTCTGAATTTGCGACAGCTTGACGCTGCCCATGCCACCCGCAAGGTTCAGCAGCATCTCGCCACCGGTCTTGCTCAAAGTCACGCTGGTCACCGTTGCCGGCAACGAAGTGGCCAGGGCCACTGAATCGCCCGCGTCATTCTTGGTCGTGGCCGCGAAGGTGTAGGTGCCCGCTGGAGCCACCTCACCCGCATCGTTCTTGCCATCCCAGATGAAGCTCGCAGTGCCGGCGCTCTGGGCACCCATATCAATGGTGCGCACCAAGTTGCCATCTTTGTCTGTGATCTTGATGGCGACGTTGCCGGTGGCTGCAGTCACAGCTACCGAACCGTTCATGCTCTTGCTCGTATCCACCAGGGCCTTGTCGGTCTGGGTGATGATCGAACGCCCAACCAGCGACGAAGCCTGCAGCGCCTGGGAGGAGCTGAAGTTGCTGGAAATTGCATTCACCGAGTCGTTGAGGGTGTTGATGCCTTCCAGGCTGCTGAACTGGGCCAGTTGGGCCACAAATGCACCGTTGTCCTGAGGCGACAGCGGGTCCTGGTTTTTTAGCTGGGTGACGAGCAGCTGCAGGAATGCATCTTTACCCAACGACTGATTGCCGGTAGCAGCAGCAGCCGTACTCGCGACATTGTTTGTTGCAGTGCTGACCTTGGAATTGAAAAGGTCCTGGACTGCCGAATTAGTAGACGTATCAACGATGGCCATTATTTGGCGCCCCTTATCACTGACCCAGGGTCAGGACCTTCTGCATCATGGTTTTGGCGGTGTTCATCATTTCCGCATTGGTCTGGAACGAGCGGCTGGCGGAAATCATGTCGGCCATTTCCTCGACCACGTTGACGTTCGGGTAGTACACGTAGCCTTTTTCGTTCGCAGCCGGGTGGTTCGGCTCGTAGCGGGCTTCGAGGTTGCTCTGGTCTTCGACCACGCCGAGCACCTGCACGCCAGAGCCTGCTGCGCCCTGCTCCTGGAACAACGAATCGCTGCCGCCGTTCTGGCCGCCCTGGAACATGGTCGCGAAGACCGGGTGACGCGCACGGTAGGTCTGGTCAATGCTCGAAGACACAGTCTCGGCGTTGGCGATGTTACTGGCGACGGTGTTGAGACGCGTGGTCTGGGCGCTCATGCCACTACCGGCAATATTGAAAACACTGGACAGGGACATGGCTTACTCTCCACGAAGGGCCGACATCAGCCCTTTGAATTTGCTGTTGAGCAGCGTAAAGCTGGCTTGGAAGTTCACCGAGTTCTCGGCGTAGGCCGATTGCTCCAGCTGGGCGTCGACGGTGTTCTGGTCGATCGACGGCTGCATCGGCGTGCGATACAGCAGCGACTCGTCACCACTGCTCAGACCTTGTGCTTCGATATGACGGTTGTTGGTCATGTTCAAGGCGAAGGTGCCGTTCTTGGTCTTGTCCTGCTGTGCGGCAAGCACGGCGGAGAAGTCCAGGTCCCGAGCCTTGTAGTTCGGGGTATCGGCGTTGGCAATGTTGTTGGCCAGGACTTCAGCACGCTGGGCGCGGAAGCCCAGGGCTTTTTCGTGGATACCGAGCGCTTTATCGAAGCTGATGCTCATGGCGGAAACCTTTAGGCTGACCTGCTGTTCGTTAACTGGGTTATAGCAAAGCGCATGCCAGTTTCTGAAAAGCCCATGAATCAAGGGTTTACGGGGATATTGCCGGCGGCAATGCCAGAAAAGCGGCAACGGGTCTCCGCGTAGCGCCAGTAAAGCGGCAATCCGGCTTGCCGCTATCCTGAGGATTGCCGCACAAAAAAAATGTGGGAGGGGGCTTGCCCCCGATAGCGGTGTATCAGTGATAGATGCATCAACTGAACCACCGTTATCGGGGGCAAGCCCCCTCCCACATTCTTGACCGCGTACGCTTTATTACTTGGCCTGGTAGATGATCCCAGGGCTGCACTGCACCATCTGGAAATGATCCGGCAGGCCATTGAGCGCCTCGGAAGCACCGAGGAACAAGTAACCGCCACGCTTGAGGGTGCCGTGGATGCGCAAGAGGATGTCTTTCTTCACTTCGGCCGAAAAGTAGATCAGCACGTTGCGGCAAAATACCATGTCGAACTTGCCAAGGCTGGCGTAGCTATCAAGCAGGTTGAACGAGCGGAACTCAACGCGGCTCTTGATTGGCGCCTTGATCGCCCA
The DNA here is from genome assembly GCF_000632245.1 of Pseudomonas sp. RIT357. Classification (NCBI taxonomy): domain Bacteria; kingdom Pseudomonadati; phylum Pseudomonadota; class Gammaproteobacteria; order Pseudomonadales; family Pseudomonadaceae; genus Pseudomonas; species Pseudomonas sp. RIT357. The sequence continues at coordinate 39,858 of NZ_JFYX01000015.1, read as the reverse complement.
ACGCCCCGCCCCTTTCGGGTCGAAGTAACGTTGCAGGCGTTCCTGTGACAAACCACGTCCCAGAGCCAGGCTGTCGTACTCGCCGGTCTTGCAATTAGTGAGCATGGTGCCGGACAGGTCAGTGGCAACAATTTGTGCCCCGGCCTTCAACTGACCCATGTTTGTCCGTTCGAACTCATCAATGGACATCGAGATAGAGTACGGTTCCTGCCCCGAGGAGCAGGCTGCCGACCAGATACGCAGACGCTGGCCCGGGCTGGCCTTGATAGCCTCCGGCAGCACTTTGCTCTTGAGCACTTCAAAGGGGTAGGTATCACGAAACCAAAGGGTTTCGTTGGTGGTCATGGCATCGACCACCATTTCTTTGAGACCACTGCGCGGCTGCCCCTGGATCCGTTGAACCAACTCGCCCAGGGACTTGATGCCCTGCTGCTCCATCAGTTTGTTAAGACGGCTGGATACCAGGTATTGCTTGTTTTCACCGAGCAATATGCCACAGGCTTTTTCCAGGAAGACCCGGAACTGTTCAAAATCCAAATTACCCGTAGACACTGATACCGCCTCTAAAATCGTAAGACCGCCAGGGCAACAAGCCCTTAGCTGTGATCTGCTGCCTTGATCCGGTCGACTACCCGGGATGCCAGGTCATCAGGACGGAATTTGGCCAGGAAGTCATCGGCACCGACCTTCTTGACCATCGCCTGATTGAATACGCCCGACAACGAAGTATGCAGGATGATATGCAATTTTTGCATGCGTGGATCGCTGCGTATCTCAGCCGTGAGGGTGTAGCCGTCCATTTCCGGCATCTCGATGTCGGAGATCATCATCAAGAATTCTTCTTCCGGTTTCTTGCCTTCATCCACCAGCTTGCGCAGGTAATCCAGCGCCTGGCGACCATCATTAAGCGCCACGACTTCCACGCCGACGGTTTGCAGGCAACGGGTCACCTGCTTGCGTGCCACCGAGGAGTCATCCACCGTGAGCACACGCAGCGAGACCGCCTTATGCGCCGTTTCGGCATCCACCACGCCCACGGAAATCGATTCCGAGGTCGGCGCAACTTCGGCGAGGATCTTCTCCACGTCGATGATTTCCACCAACTGGTTATCGACCCGCGTCACTGCCGTGAGGTAGTGGTCGCGGCCAGTGCCCTTGGGCGGCGGATGAATCTCTTCCCAGTTCATGTTGACGATGCGCTCCACCGAGCGAACCAGGAAACCCTGGGTCTTGGTGTTGTACTCGGTGATGATTACGAACGGGTTCTCGCGGTCCTGCAGGCCAGCCGAACCGGTGGCCAGGGCCAGGTCAAGAATCGGGATGGTCGCGCCACGGATGTTGGCTACGCCACACACCACAGGGCTGGACTTGGGCATGATCGTCAGCTTGGGACATTGCAGCACTTCCCGCACCTTGAACACATTGATGCCGTACAGCTGTTTGCCATCCAGGCGAAAAAGCAACAACTCCAGGCGATTCTGCCCTACCAGCTGTGTGCGCTGGTTTACTGAATCCATTACTCCTGCCATGCCCAGACTCCTACGCTAAAACCTTGAAGGTGCGACGCGCACCCAACACTAAACGGCACGAGCTTTGCTATTTATTGGCCATGGATATTAAAACGACAGTTTCCCGACGCCTTCGATTCCCACAGTACCGCAGATTGCTCTGCGCCTCGGTGGCATTGCTTGCTTCCTGCCTCGGCGCCACGGCCCGCGCAGATAACGTCACCTTGCCTGATCTACTTATCGGCGTCACTCAGGGCTTTCTTGAGTTCACTGTAGAAGATTATCTGGCGACCACCCAGACACCGGGCCGTTATGAAATCCAGGTCAACCAGTTGGACCCGCGCCTGCGCATGCCTATGTGCGACAAGGAATTGACAGCGACCCTGGAAAGCCCCGCTCAGCCTATCGGCCGCGTGACGGTGCGGGTGCGCTGCGATGGCGCCTCGCCCTGGACGGTGTTTGTGCCGGCACAGGTCAAGCTATTCCGCGATGTAGTGGTGGTGGCCCGACCGCTGAAACGCACCGGCATCATTGGTTTTGAAGACGTTGTGCTGCGTGAACGCGACATCAGCCTGATCAACCAGGGCTATCTCACATCAGTGGACCAGGCCATCGGGCAGAAATTGACCCGACCAGTGGTCACCGATCAGGTGATTACGCTGGTGCATCTGGAACAGGCCGAGGTCATTCGCAAGGGCGATCAGGTGGTGATTTCCGCGAGCAGCGGAGGATTGAATGTGAAAATGCCTGGCGAAGCACTGTCCAACGGCGGCATGAGCGAACAGATTCGAGTCAAGAACCTCAACTCCAACCGCGTGATCAAGGCGCGGGTGACAGCCCCAGGGCAAGTCGAGGTCGCTTTATAGATTACTGGTACAGGACGCTGGGTTTTCCTACACTGTGCACGAGAAGTCCCGTGCGGAGATTTATTGTCATTCGCGCCTAAAGTTTGTCCGGGTATGGCCGAAAACATGGCAAGCGTCCAAATACCCAGAGGTTTTTTTATCATGGTCATCGATTTCAGCCGTTTGAATAACGCCCCGACGACGTCAGGCACTACGCGCACCACCAGCACCAAGGACAGCGTAGAAGCCAAGGCCCCGGCGCTGCCCGTCAAGGCAGAACAGGCCAGCCAGAGCGGGGAATCCGTACACCTGAGCAATGAGGCTCAACAGTTGCAGAAGGTCACTGACTCGCTGCGCGATCAACCCGTGGTCAATAAAGCCCGTGTGGCCGAATTGAAACAGGCAATCGCCGATGGCAGCTATAAAGTCGACAGCAACCGTGTAGCCAGCAAGCTGCTTAATTTCGAAGCCGAGCGCTAGGCAAAGGCCTGCGCAGGGCTTTTGGACGCTTAAAACCCAAGGCCAGCCATGCATCACGACGAACATTTGCTGCAACTGATCATTGATGATCTAGCGCCGACGCAACAATTGCTGGAGCTGCTAAGAGAGGAATCACTGGCCCTTTACGGCCGGGATATGCCGTTGCTGGAAGAAATTCTGGCCCGCAAACAGTCGCTGATTGTCCTCTTGGAACAGCACGGCAAAAAACGCAGCCAGATCCTGATCAGCCTTGGCCTGCCGGCAGACCACGACGGCTTGGCGCAGCTGGCCAGCCACTCCTCGGTCGGCGATCAGCTCTTGAGCCAGAGCAAAGAACTCAACCAATTGCTCGCCCAGTGCCAGGAAGCCAACCTGCTTAACGGTCAGTCGATCCAGCTTCAGCAAGCCACGACCGCCAACCAGTTGCGCATACTCCACGGCGGAGAGCCGCCGGCACTGTATAACGCCCAGGGATCAACCTCGCGCCTGGTCAAGCCAAGCACCCGCAGCCAAGCCTGACGCCAGTTTACTGTGCGCCCTATCCAAGGCGCGCCACATGCTGGCAAAATGCCGGTTCTTGCGTGTAGTCGTATTTTGTCTGGAGATGGAAGAACCGTGTTCAACGCCCTTAATGCGGAAGATGCGCCGCAGCCACCCAAGGTGCTCACCACGCCTCTGGAAATCGCAGGCACCTTGCGGATGCTGCAAGACAGCCATGACCCGCTGATCATCACCTTCCATGAGCGCAGCCAGCGCTTCCAGAGCTATCTGGTGGACGTTAACCGTGACAGCAGCACGCTGGCGCTGGACGAAATGATTCCCCGTGATGGCGAACGCCACCTCGAAAACGGCGAACCCTTCCGTATCGAAGGCTTCCACGACGGCGTGCGCGTCGCCTGGGAAAGCACCGGCAACCTCAAAATCAGCGAAAAAGATGGCCACCGTATCTACACCGGCAGCCTGCCGGACGAGGTGGTCTACCATCAGCGCCGCAATGCATTTCGCGCCGCGCTGAAGCTGGCACAACTGGTGAACATCGAGCTCGGCGGCGAAAAACTCAAGGCGCCGGTCAACGGCAAATTGCTCGATATCTCCGCCACCGGCTGCAAACTGCGCTTTGAAGGCGACATCTCCGAACGCTTGCAACTGGGCCAGGTCTACGACCGCTTTATCGCCGCCCTGCCGTTTGGCAGCATGACCACTTCGGTCGAGCTGCGTTACCTGCACTTCGAAGAGAAGATAAACACCACCTTTGCTGGCGTGCGCTTCCACAACATGAGTGGCCTGGTGCAGCGCCAAGTCGAACGTTTTGTGTATCAACTGCAGCGAGAAGCGCGGCGCTTCGACAAGGACGACGATTTTTAATCATTAAAGATCGCGGCAAAAAAACGGGCAGATCCTTTGGGGATCTGCCCGTTTTTACTTTCAGGGGCGCGCCCTGCTCAAGTCATGCGGATGCTCTTCCGGCCCCAGAGGTTCCGGCGGCCCGACAAAGGCTGGCTCATCTACTGGCGCCAGGGGATCAGTTTCCGGCTCAGGCTCAGGATTAGGATCAGGGACATTCTGCATCTGCTCCTGCACCACCTGCTCATCGACCCGTGGATCAAGCGCGGCCACCAGCGGCGAACTCGACATGCTGTCGGGCATCGCCACGTGATGCAGGGGGGCATCCTCCACCTGATGCAAATTGGTCACCGCCTTCGGCCGGATGCGCCATACCAGGATCAACGCACACAGGCTGAAGAAGGCATACAGCATTTGGCTGCCGAACATCTTCATGATCACGCCTGCCAGCAACGGCCCGATACTCGCACCAACGCCATAAGTCACCAGCAGCATGGCAGTCAGCGATACTCGACGGTCGCCTTCCACATGGTCATTGGAAAACGCCACCGCCAGCGGGTACAGACAGAACTGCACCAGCGAACACAGGAAGCCCGCGACAAACAGCACTTCCAGCGGCACCTGAGTCATGATCGCCAGCGGCAAGGCCGCTACCGCCAGGCACAAGGCAAAACAACGAATCAACAGCGCCCTATCATAACGATCCGACAACCAGCCCAGAGGCCACTGCACCAGCAGCCCGGCAAAAATACAGCTACCCATGAACAGGCCGACTTGCTCCGTCGTGAGCCCCTGCTGGGACGCATAAAGCGGCGCCAAACCGTAAAACGAACCGACAATCAGCCCCGCACCCAACACTGTACTCAGCGACTGGGGCACGCGCTTGATAAAGAAACGCGGCTCCATCGGCGCGGGGTGTAAGGCCGCCGGGTGAATACGTCGAGTCATGGCCACCGGCACCAGGCACAGGGCAAAGCACAGCGCCACCAGCATCAGCAACTCAAGGCCAAGCTGGGGATGCATGACCAGGATCAATTGACCCAGCACCAGCCCAAGGTAGGACGCGATCATATAGCCGCTGAATACCACGCCCCTCTGCTTGGCATCCGCCTGCTCATTGAGCCAGCTCTCGATGACCATGTACTGGCACATCATTCCGAGGCCGACGATCATCCGCAGCACGATCCAGGCCGGCAACCAGTCGATCAGGCCATGGCCCAGCACCGCCGCGCCGACGATACCGGCGCAGGTGGCATAGGCACGGATGTGCCCGACTCTCGCAATCAAGCGGTGCCCGATCTTGCCGCCCAAAACCAGGCCAAAGTAGTTGGCCGCCATCAGCGCACCCACCCATAGGCTGTCGACATGGTCGGCCGCCAGACGCAAGGCCAGGTAGGTACTGAGCAGGCCAGAGCCGATCAGCATCATCAAGGACGCGAAATAAAGGGCTCGAAAAGATTTCCAGATCTGACGCATCGGCGTTCCGAGCGGCTCCTTGCAGTGAGAGACAGGGCTATCGGCATGATAGTCCTGGGTGGCCGGTTCCGGACAGGCGGTATGAGCTGTTTCCGGGGATTAATTTGCTTGAACAGCTCAGACGACACGGGGCGTCGTAAGAGGTACACCATCGCGAAAAATACCCGACAGCACCTGCTGTGAACATTGATCGGCGGCAAGGTTCGATTGTTGTTTGAAAAGACCGAGCACGCACAAAAAAGCCCCGCCCAGAATAGTCTGTGCGGGGCTTTGGAACTGGTGTCCCAGGGCCGGTTCGAACGGCCAACCTTCCCCTTAGGAGGGGGATGCTCTATCCAATTGAGCTACTGGGACAAATGACAGCCGTCGGGCCAAGGGCATTGCGACGGACGGCGTGCATGTTAACGGCCGAGTTAGGTTTTGTCATGTCGTCCGTGGGCTTTTTGAGTGTAGGAGGATCCGCGCCCCGGAGGTTGCGGTTTCGACCCGCAAATACGGGCACTCAGGCCAATCGTGCAAAATGCACTACCCCAAAATGCCAGCATTGCAAATTGCAAGCCTTTGACATCTTTATAAATACCTAAACCATTGATTTTATTGAACTAATAGATTGGCACGACACCTGCAATACTTCTCCCATACCACCCCTTCAGCCACGGCGTTAAGCGGAGAACATGACCATGAACAGTGCCCTTTTGTTAACCCTTAACGCCATCGCTCTGGCTACGCTGGTCACATTCCATTTTCAGTCGGCGGGCGATAATGACCCAGCACAGATCAGCCAGGCTGTTCCGCACCACTTGCAACAACGCCCGCAGCTGGCAGTCATGACGCCGAACGCGCAATCCCCGGTACGCTTGACTCAAGGCACTCAGGCCGCCCCGGCCTCCGAACACTGGGTTTTTTAAGGTAACCGCTCATGACCAAAACTGCCTGGCTTTTTCTGTGCCTGACCACTGTCACTGGCATCTACGGCTTGGGTGCCGAGTCCCAGGACACTCAACTCAACGCACTGATTGCGAGCGGTGTCTGCGCCTGCATTCTACTGCTGACCCTTGTTATGGGTCGCCGCATCAAATTCGACCCGGTTTTGCGCTGACCCCCTCCCCCTTCGTCCTACCTTATGTCGCCTCGCCCTAGTAAATCGGCAAATTGCCACTAGTCTTAAAGACAGGGGCAAAAGGCCACTTTGCTATACGATGTGCCGCCCGAATGCCCCGTTGCGGCCCGTTCTACGGGAAGATCGTCAAGCGCCCCTCTCGCAGAAAAGTTTTCCAACCAGTCCGCAAAAATGCAAATCAGTGCTGGCATAAAGCCTTTAGGCAGTTCAATATTTGTCACAGAATTGACGCCAAGGAACTGGCAAATCTGAGGCATGATGCGGCCTCTTTGCAATTCGGGTTGAACTTTGGTCGTGAGTCTTGTCTTAACTCTCATCGCTTGCGGCCAATTCCAAAAACCGCTCCCCTGAACTAACCGGTTAAATATATGCGCCCATTGAAACAGGCAATTTATTCCAGCCGTACGGCTGACAAGTTCGTCGTACGTCTGCCAGACGGAATGCGGGAACGCATTGCCGAGGTGGCTCGCAATCATCACCGCAGCATGAACTCCGAAATCATCGCGCGCCTGGAACAGAGCCTTATTCAGGAAGGTGCGCTAGGTGACGAGTTGAGCATGCGCCTGGATAGTCCTGAGCTGTCACTGCATGAACGCGAACTGCTGCAGCGTTTTCGTCAGCTCTCCCATCGCCAACAAAATGCCCTCGTCTCGCTTATCGCGCACGACGTAGAGGCGGCCGCAGAAGCCAATTGATCTGCAACTGAAAGCCGAGGCCAGCCATGTGCTGGCTTTTTTTTGCCCGGATTTTAGAAAGATAACGCGAGGCTGGGGGGGCAAATTTGCCCCCGCCGTCGGAAGGGATCAGAGCAGGAAGATCGTCGCCAGACCCAGGAAGATAAAGAAGCCGCCACTGTCGGTCATGGCGGTGATCATCACGCTGGCGCCCATGGCTGGATCTCGGCCGAGGCGCGCCAGGGTCATGGGGATCAGCACACCCATTAGCGCTGCCAGGAGCAAGTTGAGCGTCATAGCGGCGGTCATCACCACCCCCAGCGACCAGCTGCCATAGAGCAAGTAAGCCACCAGACCAATCACACCACCCCATACCAGGCCGTTGATCAGACCCACTGCCAGCTCCTTGCGCAGCAGGCGGGAAGAGTTGGCGGTACTCACCTGATCCAGCGCCATGGCGCGTACGATCATAGTAATGGTCTGATTACCGGAGTTACCGCCAATACCTGCCACAATCGGCATCAACGCAGCCAAAGCCACCAGTTTTTCGATAGACCCCTCAAAAAGCCCAATCACACGAGAGGCTATAAATGCCGTGATCAGGTTCACCGCCAGCCAGGCCCAGCGGTTATGCAGCGAACGCCAGACCGACGCAAAAATATCTTCCTCTTCACGCAAACCCGCCATGTTGAGGACTTCGGTTTCACTCTCTTCACGAATAAGGTCGACGATTTCGTCGATGGTCAGACGGCCGATCAGCTTGCCGTTCTTGTCGACCACGGGCGCCGAGATCAAGTCGTAGCGCTCAAAAGCCTGCGCCGCGTCGTAGGCGTCTTCGTCCGGATGAAAACTGACGGTATCGCTAGCCATCAGGTCAGCAACCCTTTTTTCAGGATCGTTGACCAGCAGCCGCTTGATCGGCAGCACGCCCTTGAGAATGCCTTCGTAGTCAACCACGAACAGTTTGTCGGTATGACTCGGCAGCTCTTTCAAACGACGCAGGTAACGCAACACCACTTCAAGGCTGACATCCTCTCGGATGGTGACCATCTCGAAGTCCATCAGCGCGCCGACCTGGTCCTCGTCATAGGACAACGCGGAGCGCACGCGCTCACGCTGTTGGCCGTCGAGTGCCTCCATCAGCTCATGGACAACATCACGGGGCAGCTCAGGGGCCAGGTCAGCCAGTTCGTCGGCGTCCATTTCCCTGGCCGCAGCCAGGAGCTCGTGATCGTCCATGTCGGCGATCAGGGTTTCACGAACAGAATCGGATACTTCGAGCAGGATGTCGCCGTCGCGGTCGGCCTTGACCAACTGCCAGAGGGTCAGTCGATCATCGAGCGGCAAGGCTTCGAGAATGTAGGCAACGTCGGCGGAGTGCAGATCATCGAGCTTGCGCTGCAATTCGACGAGGTTTTGCCGGTGAACCAGGTTTTCGACGCGGTCGTGGTTTGGACCTTCCTGACGATGCGTAAGGTCTTCGACCACGCGCTGGCGCTGCAGCAGCTCAATGACTTGAGCCAAGCGATCTTGCAGGCTTTCTTGTGTTTTCTTTACTTCTACTTCGGTCATAGGCGAACTCCACTCCCAGCAGCGGGGCACGCCGGAAGGATCAATCAGTCAATTCATGATTGGTAAAGCGGGGTACTGAGTAACTACTGGGTAAGTCCATGGAGGTATTCCACAAGCCCCGGCGGGGCTGACGGGCGCAATGATACACCGACCGACCATCTTAAATGTCAAAAAACTGGAAAGAACAAGCGCTTGCGAGCCAAAGCTGAGTATTGGCTGCATCTTAGAACTGCGACGCCACGGCGCGAAGGGAAAACACACAAGGAAGGAGAAAAAGATAAAGTCCGACACAAACCCCAGACGGCAAAAAGCCCGCACTAGGCGGGCTTTTTGTTTGTATGGTGCACTCGACAGGATTCGAACCTGTGACCGCTCGGTTCGTAGCCGAGTACTCTATCCAGCTGAGCTACGAGTGCAGATTGTGTTTTTAGACCAGATCACAACTGGTTGAAGCCAAGTTAACCGCATTACTGCAACTAACTCTTAAATGGTGCACTCGACAGGATTCGAACCTGTGACCGCTCGGTTCGTAGCCGAGTACTCTATCCAGCTGAGCTACGAGTGCATTTGTTGCCGCGCATTATAGGCCGTTCAATCTCTATGTAAAGCTATTTTTTCGTTAATTTTCAACAACTTACCGAAAAAACCAGATTGCAACGTACTAAGCAAATAATGGCGGAGAACGGGGGATTCGAACCCCCGACACCCTTTTGAGGTGTACTCCCTTAGCAGGGGAGCGCCTTCGGCCACTCGGCCAGCTCTCCGCAACACGGGGCGTATATTAACCACGTTCCTCCCCGTTTGCAAACATAAAAAACGATAAAAATTAAAGGCTTGGTTCTTCGTCCTTCTCTTTCTTGATCCGCAGGTAGATTTCCTCGCGGTGGACCGCTACCTCTTTCGGAGCATTAACCCCGATACGTACTTGATTGCCTTTGACGCCGAGCACGGTCACGGTGATTTCGCCATCACCGATAATCAGGCTTTCTGCGCACCGACGAGTCAGAATCAGCATACCTTTCTCCTCACGCATTTCATTTCAGGAACAACAGTCTGCAAAAAAAAGGCGTTCGACCTACGACCCGAGAGTCATAGCCCTAACGACCTAAGTATTGTCGAGCGCACACAAAAGACCATGCGCCCTACAAAAAAAGGAAAGGCGCGGTAGACCGCGCCTTCCTGGCACTACATCACTCGCCCTGTCGGGCCGGAGCGTCTAGCTCAAACGCGGTATGCAGCGCGCGCACAGCAAGCTCCAGGTACTTCTCTTCGATCACTACCGAGACTTTGATTTCAGACGTGGAGATCATCTGGATATTGATGCTTTCCTTGGCCAGAGCCCCAAACATGCGGCTGGCAACGCCGGCATGGGAACGCATGCCCACACCCACGATCGACACCTTGGCAATCTTGATATCGCCGACCACTTCACGGGCGCCAATCTCGCTCGCGGTGTTCTCCAGGATTTTCAATGCCGCATCGTACTCGTTGCGGTGCACAGTGAACGTGAAATCGGTGGTGTTATCGTGCGAGACGTTCTGCACGATCATGTCGACTTCAACATTCGCATCACTGATCGGGCCCAGAATCTTGAAGGCCACGCCCGGGGTGTCTGGCACGCCACGGATCGTCAGCTTGGCTTCATCGCGGTTGAAAGCGATGCCGGAAATGATCGGCTGTTCCATGGATTCCTCTTCATCAATAGTAATGAGGGTGCCCGGACCCTCTTTGAAGCTGTGCAATACGCGCAGCGGAACGTTGTACTTGCCGGCGAACTCCACCGCGCGGATCTGCAAAACCTTGGAACCGAGGCTGGCCATTTCCAGCATCTCTTCGAAGGTGATCTTGTCCAGACGCTGGGCCACGGAAACGACACGCGGGTCAGTGGTGTAGACGCCATCCACATCGGTGTAGATCTGGCACTCATCAGCCTTGAGAGCTGCCGCCAGAGCCACGCCGGTAGTGTCCGAACCACCACGCCCGAGGGTGGTGATGTTGCCGTGTTCATCCACACCCTGGAAGCCCGCTACAACTACCACGCGACCAGCTTTCAGATCAGTGCGAATTTTCTGATCATCGATCTGCAGAATGCGCGCCTTGGTGTGCGCACTGTCGGTGAGGATACGCACCTGGCTGCCCGTGTAGGACACCGCAGGAACGCCACGCTTGTTCAGGGCCATGGCCAGCAAGGCGATGGTCACCTGCTCACCCGTAGAGACGATCACGTCCAGCTCACGCGGGAGCGGTTGCTGGTCGCCACTGATTGCCTTGGCCAGCTCGATCAAGCGATTGGTCTCGCCGCTCATGGCCGACAGCACCACCACCAGGTCGTCGCCAGCATCGCGGAATTTCTTAACCTTGTCGGCAACCTGCTCGATTCTTTCGACAGAGCCGACCGAGGTGCCTCCAAATTTCTGTACGATCAAAGCCATTTCTAAGCCGCCTCAGCCCGTAAAGGGGCGCCTAAATATCCAATCAACCAGCACCGAACAAGCCCGCGACTAGACCACGGGCCAGTTAACAGCGCCTTAAATACCTGCCTCGACAAACGGCACGGTCAGGGCCAGGGCCGCATCCAGAGCACCGGCATCGACACCACCGCCTTGCGCCATGTCCGGACGACCACCGCCCTTCCCGCCCACCGCCGCGGCGGCTTGCTTCATCAAATCACCGGCCTTGAGTTGGCCAGTCAGGTCTTTGGTTACACCGGCAACCAGAACGACCTTATCCTCATGGACACCGCCGAGCAGGATCACTGCGCGGCCGAGCTTGTTCTTCAACTGATCGACCAGGGCCAACAGCGCCTTACCATCCTGACCATCCAGGCGCGCCGCCAGGACTTTCACGTCCTTGACGTCCACCGCAGAAGACGACAGATCGTCGCCCGCCGCACTGGCTGCCTTGGCCTGCAACTGCTCCAGCTGTTTTTCCAGAGCACGGTTGCGCTCCAGCACGGCGGACAGCTTGTCGATCAGGTTGTCGCGGCTGCCCTTGACCAGGCTGGCCGCTTCCTTGAGTTGTTCTTCGGCCGCATTGAGGTAGGCCAGGGCCGCAGCGCCAGTCACCGCCTCGATACGTCGCACACCGGAGGCCACACCGCCTTCACTGATGATCTTCAGCAGGCCAATGTCGCCCGTGCGGTTGGCGTGGATACCACCACACAGTTCCACCGAGAAGTCGCCGCCCATGCTCAGTACGCGCACGTTGTCGCCGTACTTCTCGCCGAACAGTGCCATGGCGCCCTTGGCCTTGGCGGTCTCGATATCGGTTTCCTCGGTTTCAACCGGGGTGTTCTTGCGCACTTGTGCATTGACGATATCTTCCAGGGCCTTGATCTGCTCCGGTTTAATCGCTTCGAAGTGGCTGAAGTCGAAACGCAGACGCTGGCTATCGACCAACGAACCCTTCTGTTGGACGTGCTCACCCAGCACCTGACGCAATGCAGCGTGCAGCAAGTGAGTGGCCGAGTGGTTCAAGGCGGTTGCATGCCGTACTTCGGCATCGACCTGCGTGTCCACTGGCGCGCCGACCGTCAAGTTGCCCAGCACCAACACGCCGTGATGCAGGAACGCACCGCCGGTCTTGGTGGTGTCACGCACTTCAAAACGACCCGATGTCGAGCTCAGGAAACCACAGTCACCGATCTGGCCGCCCGACTCGGCGTAGAACGGCGTCTGGTCCAGGACCACAACGGCTTCGTCGCCTTCATTTAGAACGTCGACCGACTTGCCATCTTTATAGAGGGCAACGATCTTGGCCGAGCCAAGGGTCGCCTTGTAGCCAGTGAACTCGGTAGGCACATCAACTTTGACCAGGGTGTTGTAGTCCAGGCCAAAGGAGCTGGCGGAGCGAGCACGTACGCGCTGGGCTTCCATCTCACGCTCGAAGCCGGCTTCATCAATGGTCAGCTCGCGCTCACGGGCGATGTCAGCGGTCAGGTCCATCGGGAAGCCATAGGTATCGTAAAGCTTGAACACCACATCGCCCGGCACCACGGTGCCTTTGAGCTCAGCCAGGTCCTGTTCCAGGATCTTCAGACCGTGCTCCAACGTCTTGGTGAACTGCTCCTCTTCAGCCTTGAGCACGCGCTCGATGTTGCCCTGCTGCTGCTTGAGTTCTGGAAACGCTTCGCCCATCTCGGCCACCAAGGCGGCAACGATTTTGTAGAAGAAGCTGCCGGTGGCGCCCAACTTGTTACCGTGGCGGCAGGCTCGACGAATGATGCGGCGCAGCACATAGCCACGGCCTTCGTTGGACGGCAGCACACCGTCGGCAATCAGGAAGCCGCAGGAACGAATATGGTCCGACACAACCTTGAGCGAAGACTGGCCCTCATTGGCGCAACCAATGGCCGCCGCCGACGCGCTCAGCAGGTTGGTGAACAGGTCGATTTCATAGTTGGAGTGAACGTGCTGCATCACCGCACTGATCCGCTCCAGGCCCATGCCGGTGTCCACCGACGGCGCCGGCAGCGGATGCAACACGCCATCGGCGGTGCGGTTGAACTGCATGAATACGTTGTTCCAGATCTCGATGTAACGGTCGCCGTCTTCTTCCGGCGAGCCCGGCGGGCCACCCCAGATGTCGGCGCCGTGATCGTAGAAGATCTCGGTGCAAGGGCCACATGGGCCGGTATCGCCCATCGTCCAGAAGTTGTCGGAGGCGTAAGGCGCGCCCTTGTTGTCGCCGATGCGAATCATGCGCTCGGCAGGCACACCGATTTGTTGGGTCCAGATGTCATACGCTTCATCGTCCGTCGCGTAGACGGTGACCCAGAGTTTTTCCTTTGGCAGCTTCAGCACGCCGGTCAGGAAGGTCCAGGCGAAGGTAATCGCATCTTTTTTGAAATAGTCACCGAAGCTGAAGTTACCCAGCATTTCGAAGAACGTGTGGTGACGGGCGGTATAGCCGACGTTTTCCAGGTCACTGTTCTTGCCGCCGGCACGTACGCACTTCTGGCTGCTGGTGGCGCGGGTGTAGGCGCGCTTTTCCTGGCCCAGGAAGCAGTCCTTGAACTGGTTCATCCCCGCGTTAGTGAACAGCAGGGTTGGGTCATTGCCTGGGATCAAAGAGCTGGAGGCGACACGGGTGTGACCTTGCTCTTCGAAGAAGCGAAGGAAGGCTTCACGGATTTCTGCGCTTTTCATTAGGTTCTTCCACGGAGGCTGCGGCCAAAGGCCAGTGCGCAACATCATCAGACGGAGCGACGGCAAAAGGCCGCATTATATCGGCCCTTTGCCGGGGGTACAGCGTGTTTATGCGATAGAAACGCTCAATTAGACGGTCTGCACGATCATTTGCGCGAAAATTCGACGAATGTCGCAAGCACCTGCTCAATCTGCGCCCGACTGACATCCAGATGAGTGACCATACGAAGGCGTGGCGCGGCGCTCAACTTGATCCCGCGTTCGGCAGCAAAGGCCTTCAAGGCCTGGGCCTGATCGCCGATCTGCACGTAGACCATGTTGGTCTGCACCGGCTCGACCTCATACCCCGCTTTGCGCAGCTCTTCGCCCAGCCACTGAGCGTTGGCGTGGTCATCAGCCAGGCGTTGCACCTGATGATCCAAGGCATACAGCCCCGCCGCAGCCAGGGAACCGGCCTGGCGCATACCGCCACCGACCATCTTGCGCAAACGCCGGGCCTTGGCGATCAACATCGTAGAGCCGCACAGCACCGAGCCGATGGGGGCACCTAGCCCCTTGGACAGGCACACCGACACCGAATCGAAATGCTGGGCGATCTCCCGCGCATCCACCCCAAGCTTGACCGCCGCGTTATAGATTCGCGCGCCATCCAAATGGAGGGCCAAGCCATGTTCACGGGTAAACGCCCGCGCCTTGGCCAGGTATTCCAAGGGCAGCACTTTGCCTTGCATGGTGTTTTCCAGAGCCAGCAAGCGGGTGCGGGCGAAGTGGAAATCGTCCGGCTTGATCGCGTCCCGTACATGGTTCAAATCCAGGGAGCCATCCGCCTGCACTTCCAGCGGCTGCGGCTGGATCGAACCCAACACTGCTGCACCACCGCCTTCATATTTGTAGGTGTGGGCCTGCTGGCCGACGATATATTCCTCGCCGCGCTCACAATGAGCCATCAACGCCAGCAGATTGCTCATGGTGCCGGTGGGCACGAACAACGCCGCAGCAAACCCAAGACGCTTGGCCAATTCAGCTTCCAGCAGATTGACGCTGGGGTCTTCACCGTAGACGTCATCGCCGCTGACGGCAGTGGCCATCGCGTCCAGCATGCCGGGGGTGGGTTGGGTCACGGTATCGCTGCGCAGGTCAATCACGGTCATGAAACAGGCCTCTAACAGGTTGAGTACGTCCTTTTATCGACGATTACTGCGGGCAAAGCCCCGGAATATCAAGCCCCGTTTGCATTCAATCGAATACCAACCAAACAAACCGATATAGGTTATCGATACGGCGTCCGTGCAGTTTTTGAAAAACCATGTTAAAAATCTCCCCGCCGCCAGGGTTCTGGTGGCAACGTTCTCAGGGCGGGGTGTAATTCCCCACCGGCGGTAATTACACGCAATGTGTATAGCCCGCGAGCGCTTGGCGCCTCGAACTGCTCACGCGGGACGGCGACAAGGTCAGCAGACCCGGTGTGATCCCGGGGCCGACGGTCATAGTCCGGATGAAGAGAGAACGGGATTGAGACCTAAGGGCCGCGCGCCTATTGACGCATGCGTACCCTTAAATCCCATTCGATTCATAACGCCCTGTTTTTTTCTTAAACAGGAGTCAGAACATGCAACCCACCGCTATCGACAGCAAAAGCAAAAACCACTACGGCGAGCGCGTCGCGTTTATCCAAGCCTGCTGGCACAAGGATATTGTCGACCAATCCCGTAAAGGCTTCCTCGCCGAAATGATCGCCCAGGGCTACCAGGAATCGGACATCGATTTCTTCGAAGTCGGCGGCGCCTTTGAAATGCCCCTGCACGCCAAGCTACTGGCCAAGACCGGTCGTTACGCCGGTATCGTTGCCGCCGCGCTGGTGGTGGACGGTGGCATCTACCGTCACGAATTCGTCGCCCAATCGGTGGTCAGCGGCCTGATGCAGGTGCAGCTGGAAACTGAAGTGCCGGTGTTCTCGGTATCGCTGACGCCGCATCACTTCCACGCGGGCAGCGAGCACCACGCGTTCTTCCATGATCACTTTGTGCACAAGGGCCAGGAAGCTGCACGCACGTGCGCCGACACCCTGCACAAAGTACGGGCGATCCGTCGTAGCGAGCCACGGGCGGTAGCGGTCTAAGCAACACTGCAAAACAAAATGTGGGAGGGGGCTTGCCCCCGATAGCAGTGTGTCATTCAGCTCATCTGTAGCTGAGACACCGCCATCGGGGGCAAGCCCCCTCCCACATTTGCATCCGGTTACGCCTTGAGACCTATGCCAGGCCAGCGTCCGTGGTCGGCACAATCAATATCCCTGCCCGCAAACCATTCTTCACCTTAGGGTTGGGAAAGATGATGCGTGCGCCCTCCTCCTCGATCACCCAACGCGTCTTGGCCACATCTTCGGCCAGCAGATAACCCTTTTCCAATTCCGAAAAGTTTTCCACGTCAGCCGGCAAGTGCAGCAGGAAAGCATCACTGTGCTTGATGACTTCACGCGATACGGCGAACAGTTTCAACCCGTCCAGGCTGTCAGTCTCAGGCTCCGTGCCTTCGATGATCTGTTTGAGGCGCAGCTCCAGGCGGGAAACATTCACCCCTTGGTTCTGCCCGAATGGCCGCGCCTTGCCCAGTTCCAGGGTGAAAGCTTCGGCGTCCAGTTGCTCGTAGGTAAACGCCGTGAAGGTGATCGACGTCTTGTTCTGCAGTAGCACCGCTTCCATGCCGGCAGCGTTCAAACGCGCCAGTTCGCGACGCGAATGCTGGCGCCCGTCTTTCCAGGGGTACAGGGCAAACTGCTCAATCTTCGAGCCGCGAATGGCGGTGTGCAAATCGTAATGCAGGCGCGAACGGCCAGGCTGGCTGAAGAAGCTACGGGCCAGTTGTTCAAGCTCGGCGGCGCGCATGGCTTCGGGGCCGATGTTTTTTTCGTGACGGCCGTTGAACAGCCGGTTGACGTCCAGTTCGAGGTAACGCTCGCCGCGGCGCATCGCCTCGGGGTTGCCGAATAGGAACAAAATACGAGTGCGGGGTTTGATCTCCCCACGGGCGATGCCATGCAACAAGCGGTCGAGCAGTTCGATCGGCGCGGTTTCGTTGCCATGGATGCCGGACGACAGCAGCAGGTCGCTGCCATTGTCCCGTGCTTCAGGAGGACGCACTTCAAGCGCGCCCTCGCTGAGCCAGCGCATCTGCACGCCGTCGACAGTCGATTGAATTTTTTGCGCCGGTTCACGACCGGCGAGGGTCAGTTCAAGCAATTTGCCGAGGGCGAGCATACGCAGCTTCCTTAGTGGTTGCAGCCTGGGCCGTGGACGTGATCGTCGTCATCACCTTCAACGTCGGCCGGTTCCATTTCCAGCTGCAGGCTCATCAGGTTGGTGGCCAGTGGGCGCATCAGCAGGTTGGCGTATTCGGCATCGCCTTCTTCGACGTCCACACCGATCAGCAGTTGGCCACGGCCGTCGTGCTGGATCCAGATTTCCTTGCCCTGCCAGACCACGGCGACGCGGGTGCAGGAGGTTTCCAGCTGGGTGCCGTCGGTGTCTTCAAGGATCAGCTTCAGGGTGTCGGTGGTCATAAAATAGTTCTCAGCCGTGCGGCGTTAATTGATCTGGAAAGGATAAACCGAGCCCAGTTTAAGGATTTGCGTCAGTTCATCCAGTGCCGTCCGGCACTCAAGCAGCAACTGCGGGTCAGCCAGGTCGGTTTCACGCAGGCTGTCGCGGTAGTGTTTGTCGACCCATTGGGTCAGCGTGTCGTACAAGGGCGCGGTCATGATAACCCCTGGATTCACCGCCGCCAGTTCCGTTTCGTTCAGCGCCACGCGCAAGCGCAGGCACGCCGGGCCGCCGCCGTTCTGCATGCTCTGCTTGAGGTCGAAGACCTTCACTTCGCGGATCAGCCCACCCGCAGCGGTCAGGCTTTGCAGGTAATGCCACACGCGCTCATTGGCGCGGCACTCTTCTGGCACGATCAACAGCATCGAGCCGTCAAGTCGGGTCAGCAACTGGCTGTTGAACAGGTAGGAACGCACTGCGTCCTCGACGCTGACCTGGGCGCGCGGCACGCACACCGACTGGAAGTTACCGCCCACTTTGCCCAACTTTCCTTGCAGTTCGGCGAGCATCTGTTCGGTATTGAGGAACGCATCCTCGTGATAGAACAGCACTTCGCCGTTGCCCACCGCGATCACGTCGTTGTGGAACACACCCGCATCAATCACGGCCGGGTTCTGCTGGGCGTAGACCACGCCGTCGTCTTTCAAACCGTGCAGACGGGCGACGGCCTGGGAGGCTTCGAGGGTCTGGCGTGCCGGGTATTTCTGGGGGGCCGGGTAACGGGGATCGAACGCGCTGCGGCCGAACACAAAAAACTCTACCCCCGCCTCGCCATATTCACGGCAAAAACGCGTGTGGTTGGCCGCGCCTTCGTCGCCGAACTGCGCCACCGCCGGCAATGCGGCGTGATGGGCAAAGTGTTTCTGGTCAGCAAACATCGCGCCCAGCACGCGGCTGGTGGTCGGGTGTTCAATGCTGCGGTGGTACTTGCAGTTGAGGTTGGCGGCGGTGAAATGCACGCGACCATCCGCCGTGTCGGCGCTCGGGCTGACCGTGGCGGCGTTGGCCACCCACATGCTCGACGCAGAGCAACTGGCGACCAACAACGGCATGGCCTGCTTGGCCGCCTGCTGGATCACCTGGGCATCGGTCCCGCTGAAGCCAAGGCTGCGCAAGGCGGCCACGTCCGGGCGCTCTTGGGGCGCGAGTACGCCTTGCACAAAGCCCATGTCCATCAGGGCTTTCATTTTTTGCAGGCCCTGCAACGCTGCTTCCTTGGGGTTGGAATGCTGCTGGCTGTTGCTCTGGGACGCGACGTTGCCGAAGGACAAACCGCCGTAGTTATGGGTCGGCCCCACTAGACCGTCAAAATTGACTTCATAGGATTTCATCGGCGAGGCTCCACGAACATCTGTTTTTATAGGCATCGAATTACTTGAATACACCACTGAACCCCTGTGGGAGGGGGCTTGCCCCCGATAGCGGTGGATCAGTCACCTGATTCATCAACTGACACACCGCCATCGGGAGCAAGCCCCCTCCCACATTTAGATCAGCGTAATGCCGGGGGTTAGCGTGGCCGGCACCACCAGGCTTGGCGTTTCAAGCGACGCCACCGGGTACGCACAATAATCCGCCGCGTAATACGCACTGGCGCGATGGTTGCCCGACGCCCCCACCCCACCGAACGGTGCGGTACTCGCAGCGCCGGTCAGTTGTTTGTTCCAGTTGACGATCCCGGCGCGGCTTTCCAGCCAAAATTGCTGGTAACGCGCCTCGGAGTCCGACAACAAACCGGCGGCCAGGCCGTACTGGGTGTTGTTGGCCTCGGCAATCGCCGCCTCAAAATCAGCGTAGCGGATCACCTGCAACAGCGGGCCGAACAGTTCTTCGTCTTCGCGCTCGGTCACACCGGTCACGTCGATGATGCCTGGGGTCAGCAAAGCGGCCTGATCCTGCGGCTGGGTCATTTCCAGCAGCGCGACAGCGCCATTTGCCAGCATCAGCTCTTGGGCATCCATCAGCGCTTTCGCAGCGCCGAGGGAAATCACCGAGCCCATGAACGGTGGCGGTTGCTGGTCGAACGCACCGACTTCAATCGTCGCACTCACCGCCACCAGCCGCGCCAGCAATGCATCGCCCCAGGCGCCTTCCGGCACCAGCAGGCGACGGGCGCAGGTACAACGTTGGCCGGCAGAGATAAACGCCGACTGGATAATGGTGTAGACCGCTGCATCCACATCGGCCACTTCGTCCACCACCAGCGGGTTGTTGCCGCCCATTTCCAGGGCCAGGATTTTGTCCGGGCG
The DNA here is from genome assembly GCF_000632245.1 of Pseudomonas sp. RIT357. Classification (NCBI taxonomy): domain Bacteria; kingdom Pseudomonadati; phylum Pseudomonadota; class Gammaproteobacteria; order Pseudomonadales; family Pseudomonadaceae; genus Pseudomonas; species Pseudomonas sp. RIT357. The sequence goes on along the minus strand of NZ_JFYX01000015.1, from coordinate 19,844 downwards.
TCCGGAGAACTGCTGGTGCAGGTGATTGCCGGTACGGCTCGAACCCGTAAAGAACAAACCGTCGATGCCTGGGTTGGCCGCCAACGCGATACCGGTTTCCCGCGCACCTTGCAGCAGGTTCAACACACCCGCCGGCAGACCAGCTTCGATCCAGCACTGCACGGTCAGCTCGGCGACTTTGGGAGTCAACTCGCTCGGCTTGAACAGCACGGTGTTACCCGCCAACAAGGCCGGGACGATATGCCCGTTGGGCAAATGCCCAGGGAAGTTGTAAGGGCCAAACACCGCGACCACACCGTGGGGTTTGTGGCGCAACACGGCGGTGGCGTCACCCAGGGGGCCGCTCTTCTCGCCAGTACGCTCCCGGTAGCTTTGCACCGAGATCGCAATTTTGTTGGCCATGCTGGTGACTTCAGTGGCCGATTCCCACAACGGCTTGCCGGTTTCCTCACCGATGCAGCGGGCGATTTCATCGGCGCGACGTTTAAGGGTCGCGGCGAAGGTTTCCAGCACGCTGATGCGCTCTTCCAGCGAACGCTTGGCCCAGGCCGGGAACGCCTGGCGCGCAGCCTGCACAGCGGACTCGACCTGCTCGGCAGTGGCGCCGTTGCCGGCCCACAGCACGTCTTGAGTCACCGGGTTGCGTGATTCAAACAACTCACCCTGGCCAGACAGCCAGCTACCTGCGATATACAGCGAATTCATTATTTCGACTCCCGAGCAGCAGACAACGGTACAGCGCGCACTTGATCACCCACCACCAGTTGCAGGCGCTTGGCAGTCTGCGGATCGACCACCAGCGTGCCTGCCGCCAGGCGGGCCGGTGCGGCGGTGATGCGACACTCTTCGCGCTTGCGGTTATGGATCAGGAACGGCGTGGCGTCGTCCCCCGGCGTGCCGATGGCCAATACCAGCGACTGGCTGTCGCGCACCGCACGGATTTTGCTGGTCTCACACTCCACTGCCGGGCCGGCGTCGAAGATATCGACATAGCCCTGGTAGCTGAAGCCTTCGCTCTTGAGCATGCTCAGCGCGGGTTCGGTGTCCGGATGGACCTTGCCGATCACGTTGCGCGCGTCTTCCGACAGGAAACAGCTGTACAACGGAAACTTCGGCATCAGCTCGGCGATAAACGCCTTGTTGCCCACGCCGGTGAGGTAGTCAGCCTGGCTGAATTCCATCTTGAAGAAGTGACGCCCCAGGCTTTCCCAGAACGGCGAACGCCCGGCATCGTTAGACACGCCGCGCATCTCGGCAATGATCTTGTTGCCGAACAACTGCGGAAACTCAGCGATAAACAACATGCGCGCCTTGGCCAACATGCGGCCGTTGAGGCCGTTGCGGTAGTCGGCGTGCAGGAACAACGAGCACAACTCGGAATTGCCGGTGAGGTCGTTGGCCAGGAACAGCGTCGGAATCTCGCGGTAAATGTTCAGTTCCTGGGAGGCGCTGACGGTCAGGCCCACCCGGAAGTTATACCAAGGCTCACGCAGGCCAACGGCGCCAGCGATGGCGGAAATCCCCACCACGCGGCCTTCGTCGTTTTCCAGCACGAACAGGTAGTCCGCATCGCCACGCCCGGCGTCGCCGCGAAAGGTTTTTTCCGCCCAGCCAACCCGATGGGTCAGGCGCTCTTCGTTGGCCGGCAAGGTCGTGAGGCCGGTGCCGGTGCTGCGCGCCAGATCAATCAGGGCCGGTAAATCGCTGCTGCGTACGGGACGAACGATCATGCTATCTCCTCAGACGGGCCGCTGTTGTCAGCCACCCGCGAAACTCAGTCTTTATACCGCTACCAAGCGCACACTCGCGCCTTCGCCAACGCCCAGGGCTTCGGCAGTTGCCAAGTCTAGGGTCACCGGTTTGCCGGGCGCGTAGTCCAGCTCCAGCATCACCGCACGGTAATCCTGCAACTGCGCGTTGCTCACCAGGTATTGGCGGCCGACACCCTTGACCATCTCGCCGATCTTCACCGGAACCACGCGGCTCTGGGCAATAGAGCGAATGCCCGAAACCCGTGCATGCAGCGTGGGGCCGCCATCGAAGATGTCGATGTAATGGTCGGTCTCGAAGCCCTCGCGCATCAGGATGTCGAAGGTAATCTGCGCACGCGGGTGCACCTGGCCCATGGCTTCCTGGGCTTCGTCCGGCAACAGCGGTACGTAGATTGGGTAGTGCGGCATCAGCTCGGCGAGGAACGTACGGCTTTTCAGCCCGCACAGACGCTCGGCGGCGGCGTAGTTGAGGTCGAAGAAGTTACGGCCGATGGCATCCCAGAACGGCGAATCACCGTTCTCGTCGCTGTAGCCGACAATCTCGGTCACCACCGAGTCGGCAAAGCGCTCGGGGTGGCTGGCGACGAACAGCAGGCGGCCACGGGAATTGAGTTCCGACCACGGCGAACCGACCAGCTCGGGCACCACGTAGAAACTGGTAAGCAGGCTGTTGCCGGTGAGGTCGTGGCACTGGGAAAGCACGTGGATCTTGTTGTGGATCTTCAGCTCGCGCGAGGCGTGCACGAAGGTCTCGTTACGAAAACTGTAGAAAGGCTCCGAGTAGCCGGCCGACGCGACGATGGCCGAGCAACCGGCGAGCTTGCCGGTCTCGGTGTCTTCGAGCACGAAGAAATAGCTTTCTTCACCGTTGAAACTTACCTCGGCCGCGAAGGACGCTTCGCTGGCGGCGATCTTGTCGCTGAGGCGTTCCACATCATCCGGCAAGGAGGTGACACCAATCGGGCTGTCCGCAGCCAGACGCTGTACCTCGCCCAGATCAGCCATTTGCGCGGGGCGCATCACCAGCATGGTGTCACTCCTTAACTCTAAAACTCATAGGGAAAAATTACCGGACATAGCTGGAACAACCGTATTCCAATGTGGGAGGGGCTTACCCCCGATAGCGGTTTATCAGTCACCGGATGTATCAACTGACAGACTGCTATCGGGGGCAAGCCCCCTCCCACATTTTTGACCCAGTCCGGCCGTCAGAAGGTGTAGTTATCAGGCTTGCGTCAGGGTTTTTACTGCACGTTCGAAGCGATCCAGGCCTTCGTTGATGTCCGCTTCTTCCACCACCAGGCTCGGCGCGAAACGCACCACGTCCGGACCGGCTTGCAGGATCATCAGGTTTTCTTTCTCGGCCGCGTTGAACACGTCCTTGGCCTTGCCTTTAAACGCATCGCTCAATACGCAACCGATCAGCAGGCCCATGCCACGCACTTCGGTGAAGATGCCGTACTGCTTGCCGATCTGTTCCAGGCGCGCCTTGAACTGGTTGTGTTTGGCGTTGACGCCGGCCAGCACCTCAGGGGTGTTGATCACGTCGATGACCGCTTCGGCCACCGCACACGCCAGCGGGTTACCGCCGTAAGTGGTGCCGTGGGTGCCGACCACCAGGTGCTTGGCCAGGTCTTCGCGGGTGAGCATCGCCGCGATCGGGAAACCGCCGCCCAGGCTCTTGGCGCTGGTGAGGATGTCCGGCGTCACACCGTAGTGCTGGTAGGCAAACAGGTGGCCGCTACGGCCCATGCCGGTCTGCACTTCGTCGAACACCAGCAGCGCATTGTTGGCGTCGCACAGTTCGCGGGCGCCTTGCAGGTAAGCCAACTCGGCCGGCAGTACGCCGCCTTCGCCCTGGATCGGTTCGAGCACCACGGCGCAGGTCTTTTCCGACACGGCGGCTTTCAGCGCAGCCAAGTCGTTATAAGGAACGTGGGTGATGCCGGTGATTTTAGGACCGAAGCCATCGGAGTACTTCGACTGACCACCAACGTTGACGGTGAACAAGGTACGGCCGTGGAAGCTGTTCAGCGCAGCAATGATCTCGTACTTCTCGGTACCGAAACGGTCGAACGCCACGCGACGGGCCAGCTTGAACGCGGCCTCGTTGGCTTCGGCGCCGGAGTTACAGAAGAACACGCGCTCGGAAAAGGTGGCGTCGATCAGCTTATGGGCCAGGCGCAGGGCCGGCTCATTGGTGAACACGTTGGAGACATGCCACAGCTTGTTGGCCTGTTCGGTCAACGCACCGACCAGCGCCGGGTGGGCGTGGCCCAACACGTTGACCGCGATGCCGCCGGCAAAGTCGATCAGCTCGCGACCCGCCTGGTCCCACACACGGGAGCCTGCGCCACGCACGGGGATGAATGCGGCAGGTGCGTAGTTGGGAACCATGACCTGGTCGAAATCGGCACGTTGCACCGGGGCTTGCTCAACGGACATCGGAGTCTCCTGAAGAGGAACGCCTGCCTGGAACTGGCGGGCGATGCAGGGATTGTAAGGACAGTTTTCAGAGCGGCCTTGCCGCCAAGCGACAACTTCTTATAGCGCCAACCCGCGTTTTCAGCGGGTTTACGCCAATGCGACAAATAGCGTCGCAAAGGCGCAGTTTAAACCGTGCGCAGGCCTCGTGGGCAGGGGATGACAGGATCTTCGCAAATCAGCCCCAGCGCGCTGCGCTAACTGTCTACCGCCCAACGACAAGCCTGCGCTGTTTTGCTGAGCCTCCTCAAAAGCCATCAAGGAACGGCCCATGGCGCAGCATCCCGAAACCCAAACACCACACCTCGACATTCTCCGCGACGCTATCCCTCCTTGGTTGGGCACGGCCAGTGCCGCCAAGCGCGTGGCGTTGAAAGCCTGCACGCCGTTGATTGCCGACTGGTATACCCGTGCAACCGAATCGCAACATGCACAGCTCAAAGAACTCAACGCCGCCGCCTGGACCGCGCAGAACCTCGTGGACAAGGCTCTGGCGGCACTGAAAAGCCCGGAGCAGTTCGGCGCCGAACGCCTGCACGCGGCACTCAAGGACGAGTTCGGCATCGACACTGATGTGCGCACCACCTACCTGCAACTGTACGTCCCGTTGACCGTTGTCGGTTTTACCGTCAAGCAGGGCGCGGCCAGAACCTGGTCGGTCTCACTGCTGGAAGCGGCGCTGCACAACTTCGAAACCGACGAGACCTACGCGCAGCACTCCGGCTTCAGCACGCAACCCACGGCCACAGGGCAGTTCAGCCCCCTGCCCGACCTCGACGCGAAGATCAGCGTCGCGCAATTCACCCAGCTCTGCCGGCGCCTGGACATCGGCGGCCAATACCAACGCTACCTGGACGAGTACCTCGACCTGGGCAACCCCGTGGCGCGCAACGCCCTGGAGCACTGGCTCAAACAAAGCCACTTGAGCGCGCTGAAATTCGCTCTGTACATGGCCTTGCTCAAGGACGAGCTGCCCGCCGCCAGCCACACCGCGGTACTCAATCTGATCGAAAACGGCGACGCCACGCACAACGGCTGCCCACCGCTGATAGCCCATGATTTATTCATCATGGATTGTCGCCTCACTGGCGTGGTGCTGTTCGCTCCGGATCTGGAGAACAGCCGCGATACAGCCCCGCTGATCGCCTATATCCCCGACGATCCGCAACACCCGATCAAACACTACCCCAGCAGTGCCGCGTTCATGCAGAGCCTGGTCGCCCGGTTGCGCTCGAAGGACTTTCAAGGGTTCTTCAGCCGTTTTGTCCGCCATGAAGACGCTGCGGTGTTCTTCGCCAACCTCAATCAACGCCTCAGCCAAGTCACCTGGCATGCGCATAAACAGGGCGATCCACTGCCCAGTTGGCGTGACACCCCGACCCAGAGCCCCCAGCTGCAATTTCGCAGCCTCAGGATCAACGGTGACCTCTTCGCGCATCTATTCCAGATGCACCTGAGCAAGCTGCTGGCAGACGCGCAGAGCCGCGCGGTCTCCACCGCCAAGGTCGACCAGAACGCACGTTGGGAACGCTGGGAATTCCTGAAAAAAATCGGCGATACCCTGCTGCAGATCGTTGCCTTCGTGGCACTGCCGTTCGTGCCGCCGCTGGGCGCACTGATGCTGGCGTATACCGCCTATCAGGTGCTCGACGAGGCCTTCGAAGGCATCATCGACTGGGCTGAGGGCCTGCGACATGAAGCCCTGGGCCATGCTTTGGGCCTGCTGGAGCAGATGGTCCAACTGGGCCTGTTCGCCACCGGATTGCCCATCATCGAAGGACTGGTGCGCGAAGCATTGCCCGCGCAGCTGCTGGCCTTCATCGAGCGCTTGCAACCGGTCAAGCGGCCCAACAGTCAGCGCCGTCTGTGGCAACCCGACCTCAGCCCCTATCGCCAGGACGTGACACTGCCCGCCGAGGCACGCCCGGACGCGCAAGGCCTGCACCTGCACGCAGACAAAAACATCCTTAGCCTCAATGGCGAGCGCTATCACGTGCAGAAAGACGCCGGCCGCTATTTCATCCAGCACCCCACGCGACCTTCGGCTTACCGTCCGGCCGTGATGACCAACGGACAGGGCGCCTGGGTCACCGAGCTGGAAAACCCCTTGAGCTGGGATAGCACTACGCTGATGCGCCGCCTCGGTTACCAGACCGATTCATTGAGCGACGCGCAATTAGCGCAGGTCCGCGACAGCAGCGCTACCCATGACAACACGTTGCGCAAAACGCACAGCACCCAGCAGCCTCCACCACCGCTACTGGCCGACACCCTCAAGCGCTTCAAGATCGACCAGCAGTTGCAGGAATTTGTGACACAGATGAACAGCGACGACCCGGCGATCTACGCCAAGGCCGATCCGCAGACCCAATTGCAGTTGCTGATCAGCTATGGCCTGTGGCCCTCCGGCAAGACCTTGCGGGTGGTGGATGCCAGCGGCAACACCCTGTGGGAGTTCCTCGGAGAATCCGGGGCCAGCACTGTGCAGGTACTTGAGGAGCAATTGCGCAACGGCGACCTGCTGCCCACCCTGATCGACAGCCTGAATGAGCCGGAGCGCAAGGAACTACTGGAAGAAGAATTCGGGCTGCCTCCCGCCTCCAGCCGCACCCGCGCAGCCGCTTTGCGCAAGAAACTTGCGCGTATTGCCCAGGACAAGCGCTTCTCACTGTTCGACTCACGCTACCGCGGCCAGGACCGCACCAGCGACCCACGTGTGCAAAAGCTCATCGACAGTGCCTCGCGCCCCGGCCTGCCGACGCCGGTTGCCGAGGAGTTACTGGCCGGTGCCAGTGGCGAGGAGCTCAAGTCGATCGACGCTGGCAAGGTACCGACGCGCCTGACCGAACTGGCCGAATGGTCGTTGCATGAAGTGCGCACCACACGCGCCTATGAAGGCCTGTATCTGGACGCTGTGGAAAATCCGGACACTTGCCGGCTGGCGCTGCATTCGCTGGAAAACCTCAATGGCTGGCCCGAGTGGATTCGTCTGGAACTGCGCCAATACCGCGCTGACGGCGAGTTGCTCGACGCCATCGGGCCTACTTACGCGCCGACCAAACGTACGCTGGTGGCCACACCGGACGGCCAATTCATCCCCGAGAACGGCCAGACCGCACTGTTTGGCAGCACCGATTTCTACACCGCCGTCCTGCAGGCCCTGCCTGACAGTGCACGCAATGCGCTGCAACTTCATATCGGCCAGGGCCCACGCCTCAAGCAGGCGATCGGCGATGCCCCGCTGGATCGCCCTACCTTGCGCGACATATTAAAGAGCGACCCGCACAACAAACCCAGCTACGACCCCAATGTCATGCGTTTGCGCGGCGGCATGGACGGTTACCCGCCAGCCATTCCCGAGGTGCCGGGACCCAGCCGCGGCCCCTCGCTCGAACAACAACTGCAGACGCTGCGCCCGCAACTGTCGCGTGCAAGAATCCGCGACATGATCGCCGCCCTGCAAAATACCCCCGGCGGTGCACAACTGGCCTTAACCCGGTTGCGCAACGAATACATCCAACTGGACCTGAACCTGGTGGTCTGGGAATCCCAGACACCCCGTGTACACCCCACAACCGGCGCTACGCTGAGCGCGCTCCAATATGAATACCTGCGGCGCGACCGCAATTTGTTTGCCCACCAACTACGGCGAGCCTGGCGCCAGGAAACCGAGCTCGATAACTTCTATGAGCCGCCAGCCATCAACGGTCATATCCTGCGACTGTCAGCCCCCCTGCTGGGTGAGTTGCCCACCCTGAGTGCACGCTTCGAACATGTCTCTCACCTGGAATTGCAGGGTGCGCACCAACGCATGGAAATCGACGGATTCCTGCAGCTTTTTCCAAGCTTGCGTCGGCTGAACATCCGCAATCTTGCCGTGGACGAACTGCCGCCCAGCCTGGCCTCGATGAACACGCTCAACGAATTGATCCTGAGCAGCTGCAACATCCGCCTCACCGAGCAAAGCCATGCGGTCATCAACAACATGACGCGCCTGTTGACCCTTGACCTGTACAACAACCCCCTGACGCTGACTCCCAATGTGGAACAGATGCCGCAGTTGCAATACCTGGACCTGGCCAACACCGACATCGAGCAACTGCCCGAAGGATTGCTGAGTCGCAGCCACCTGACGCTGGCGATGCTGTCCAATAACAGGATCAGCGAGTTGCCTGCCGCCCTGTTCGATTTGCCCGTCGACATCACTCGGCATTTCGACCTGTCCAACAACCCGTTGTCCGAGCCGACACTGGAGAGCGTCAAAGCCTACTTCCAGCGTACCCAACACTACCTGGAAGCGATCCCGGCCAGGGTCGACGCGGAGCAGGCCAAAAGACTGTTTCCCTCGTTCAACGGTGACCAAATCAACCGCTTCATTTTTGGCCTGCCAGGGGACCTGGCAGCCGGTCGCGTCGAGATGAGTCGGCTGGAGAACGAATTTCCCACTATCCGTCAGGATTGCCTTGGCTGGGCCAACGACAGCAACGTCACCGCCGAGGAACAGGCCCTGCGCCACCGATTCATCGTTGCACTTGAGGCAGGCTGGCGACGCGATATCACCTCGGGCGATGTCAACTTCGGGCTGCCGATGCTCAGCTACGAATTCAGCCTTTTCCTCCCGGTGAGCGGCGATTTGCCCGCCCTGCGCACCTCGTTCAATCATGTGTCCGTGCTCGCCTTAAAGGGCTTGGGCTCACCGTTGGGCCTGGATGCGTTCCTGCGCAGTTTCCCGGCGCTGACTGCGCTGCATATCGAAAACTATGCACTGAGTGAACTGCCGCGACTCGGCCACCTGCCAAACCTGTCGTACCTGGTGCTGGACCGCTGCACGCTGCAATTGTCGCCTTCCGCGCAGCAAGCCTTGCAGGGCATGCGTGAACTCAAGCACCTGAACCTCGATAACAACCCGCTGGCGCGACTGCCGGATTTCAACCAGCTGCCCAACCTGGTCAGCCTGTCACTGCGTAACACTGGCTTGAGCGAACTGCCCCGCTCGCTGATTCAGCCAGCGGTATTGCGTGCCCGCGTGGACTTGAGCCAGAACGCTTTGCGCGAGCTGCCTGAAGAGGCCTTCGAACTGCCGCGGGCGGCCAGCAACGCATTCGACCTGTCGGCCAACCCGTTGTCGCCCTCGACCTTGCACGCGATCAAGCGCTATTGCCAAGCCAAGGGCGAACACTGGAATGCCAGCATTCCCGATGCACAATTGCAGCGCATCAACGCGCTCTACCCCAGCCTCACGGAGCGAGATACCAAGCGCATCTTTTTTGAGCTACCCGGCGAACTGGAGGACGCCGACGCGCAAATCAGCCGCCTGAGTGCCGAATACGAGCGGCTCGACAGCGACCTGGAGGAATGGGTACTCAACGTCCCCGCCATGGACCAGCTGGCCAACCCCCTGCTGATCGAAAATGCCCGCGCCGAGGAGCAGGTGCGTCGCCTGGCATTCAAGGAATTGATACTGCGCTGCTGGCGCAGAGAAACCGATCTGGATGAAAACGAATGGCCCGCCCGAAACACTCACAAGCTGATCTTCAACGGCCAGCTTTCCGGAGATCTGCCAGCCCTGAATGCGCGCCTGGAACATGTGACGCTGATGGAACTGACGGGCGACAAGCGCCATGTTCGCGTAGGCGAATTCCTGCAGGCGTTCCCAAACCTGACTGCGCTGACAGTGGAGCAGCACGCCCTGCAGCGGATTCCAGACCGGGTGTTCGAACTCAAGCAATTGCGCCTGCTCAAGCTCAGCAATAACCAGATCCGCCTGACGCCGAACAGCATCGAGCAGCTATCAAGCCTGACGGAGCTCACTTACTTGGATCTGAGCGACAACACCCTCACCCAAGCGCCGGACCTGCGCAACATGACGCGACTGACGATGGTGTACCTGCACAACTGCAGGCTGCGCGACATACCCACGGGGATCTTCAGCCTACCGCGCCTGCGGGCCGTAGACCTGAGCGACAACCTGATCGAGCACTTGCCGGACGACCTGCTGGGAATGCCACTGCCGCTCGACGATGACTCGGATGTGAGCGGCAACCCCCTGTCTCCCGAAAGCCTGACGATCTTGCGTACCTATTACCGGCAGACGGGTTATGAGTTGGGCGTGGAGGAAGCGACATACGACGAAAACATGGAGGACATAACCCCGCCCGGCACACCGGAACCCATGGAGGAGTGAGACAGTCGCGTACCTGTTCGTGACAACCCGGTTTCAGCCGCGTTCGGACGGCACCGATGACAACTCGAACGGGCTGCTGCTGCGCCGTTGATTGCGGTCTTCACGCGGGGTGGCGCCGAAGAAGTTACGGTAGGCGCTGGAGAAGTGTGGCCCCGAGGAGAAGCCGCAGGACAGGCCGATCTGGATGATCGACTTGCTGGTTTGCATCAGCATTTGGCGGGCCTTGTTCAGACGCAGCTCCAGGTAATACTGGCTGGGGACGCGGTTGAGGTACTGCTTGAAGATCCGCTCCAGTTGTCGTCGCGACACACAAACGTGCTGGGCAATTTCGTCAGTGGTCAGCGGTTCTTCGATATTGGCTTCCATCAGCAACACGGCCTGGGTCAGCTTAGGATGGCTGGAACCCAGGCGGTTTTGCAGAGGAATCCGCTGGCGTTCGCCGCCTTCGCGGATGCGTTCCACCACCAGTTCTTCGGAGACCGCACCCGCCAGTTCGGCGCCGTGGTCGCGGGCCAGTACCGCCAGCAGCAAGTCGAGTACCGACATGCCACCGCAGGCGCTCAGGCGATCACGGTCCCAGTCGAACAGGTGGCTGGTGGCGATCACCTTGGGAAAACGTTCGGCGAAGTCATCCTGCCAGCGCCAGTGCACGGCGGCGCGATAACCGTCGAGCAGACCGAGTTGGGCCAACGGGTACACGCCGGCCGACAAACCACCGATCACACACCCGGCCCGCACCAATTGCTTGAGGGCCGTGCTCAGTTGCGAGGCAATAACGGTTGGCGGCTCGTCGGCCAGCAGAAACAGCTTCTGAAAGCTTTCGAGCTTGCCGGCCCATGGTTCACCCGGCAATTGCCAGGCGCCTTCAGTGGCAGGCTCCGCGAGCAAAAACGACAGCTCGTAAACCACATCCGGATGCACCCGCTGAGCAACGCGTAAGGCCTCCTCAGCCAGCGCAAGCGTGAGTGCCTTTGTGCTGGGCCAAATCAGGAAACCAATTTTATGGGCGGTCATGGAGTGCTATCCGAAGCCTGTAACAGTAATGAAGACAAGGGCCAATGCTAGCCCGTAAACCAACACAAAGCTTAAAAACGATAAAGATCCAACTGTAGAACCCCAATGTAGAGATCCATGTGGGAGGAATTATTTCAAACTGCCGGACAGGAACTGCTGCAACCGCTCGGACTGCGGGTTCACCAGCACTTCCCGCGGGTTGCCGCGCTCTTCAACAATCCCTTTGTGCAGGAACACCAACTGGTTCGACACTTCGCGGGCAAAGCCCATTTCGTGGGTGACCACCACCATGGTGCGGCCTTCCAGGGCCAGGTCCTGCATCACCTTGAGCACTTCGCCGACCAGTTCCGGGTCCAGCGCCGAAGTCGGTTCGTCAAACAGCATCACCTCAGGTTCCATCGCCAAGGCACGGGCAATCGCCACACGCTGCTGCTCGCCGCCGGACATATGGCCAGGGAACGCATCCTTACGATGGCCCACGCCGACTTTAGCCAGATAGTGCTCGGCCTTTTCACGGGCATCTTTCTTCGACATGCCCAACACGTGCACCGGAGCTTCCATCACGTTTTCAAGCGCGGTCATATGCGACCACAGGTTGAAATGCTGGAACACCATGGACAGGCGCGAACGCATGCGTTGCAGCTGCTTGGGATCAGCGGCCTTCAGGGCGCCGTCCTTGTTGGCCACCAGTTTCAGCTCTTCGTTATTGAGCAGAATCTTGCCGGCGTGGGGTTGCTCCAGCAGGTTGATGCAGCGCAAAAAGGTACTTTTGCCCGAACCACTGGAACCGATGATGCTGATCACATCACCGGCAGCAGCGGCCAGGGAAACACCTTTGAGCACTTCATGACTGCCATAGCGTTTATGCAGGTCTTGGACTTCAAGTTTGTACATGCGGTCGGTTCTCACAAAAACAGGTGGTCAGTCGTTGAGCAAGCGCCCGTGTCGCAGCGCGTCGCGCCCCGCCACCTTGGCCAGCCAGAAACCCGCTTGGGCATAACGTAGCCGTTCAACGGCAAACAACACCCCCGACGTACGGGCGCAGATAACGCTCACGCGGTCTTGCAGGGGGTCAATCACTTCAAAAATCGGTTCGCCGGCGTCCACCCAATCTCCGGCTTTGCGCAGGTAACTGATCACACCGGCGTGGGGCGCGAAGAGCAACTCGGTGCCTTCAAACGGCATGCCTTCGCACGCTTCGTGCTGCGCAGCCGGCCATTCGCCGTTGATCAGGCCTTGCTCGGCAAGGAATGCGAGGATGCCCTCGGCGTGGAAGATTGCTTCATCACGCCCGGTGTCGGCTTGACCGCCCAGTTCCAACGTCGTCGCGAGGCACGCCAACGGGATCTGAGCGTCCGGAAACATCCGGGACAAGCGCAACCATGGCAGCGAGCAGGCTTCATCAAACGAGCTGCCACCGGAATCCTCCGCCAACAAGCCGACCTTCACATTCAGATGCGCCGACAGCGAACGCCACTGGGGCCAGTGCTGGGGCAGCGCGTACATATGCAGCGCGGCTTCGGCGTCGCAATGCAGGTCGAGGACGATATCAGCGGTGCACGCGTGGCTCAGCAAGACGCGTTGCATGCCTTGCAACTGGCTGCTCGGCTCGGGCAAGTCGCTGAGCGCATCGCTCATGGCCTGACGGATCAGGCGCACATTGGCATGGGGATCATCCCCCAGCTTGCCTTGAAGCAATGCGGCAACCGGTTCGCTCAACTCGACGAAATCGCGGTTGAAATTCTTGCCACTGCCTACTTCGAAACGCCCCTGGTGGCTGCCTTGCAACAACTGGCCCAGGCCCATCGGATTGGCCACCGGCACCAGCTCAATCACACCGTTGAGTGCGCCTTGCTGTTCCAGTTCTGTCAGGAGTTTTTTCAGTTCCCAGGCGGCTCGCATGCCGGGCAGTTCATCGGCGTGCAGGCTGGCCTGGATATAGGCCTTGCGCTCGCCGCTGCCAAAACGGAACACGCTCAGTTGGCGCTCGCAGCCCAGGTGGCCCCAGGGCAACAGGTGGTCGATACGTTCCATATCAGTGCTTCCGTGGAGCCAGGTAGCTCAGCCAGCGGCGCTCGGCCAACTTGAACAGGCGCACCAGGATAAAGGTCAGGCACAGGTAGAACACGCCAGCGGTGATATAGGCTTCGAACGGCAAGTAGAACTGGGCGTTCACCGTGCGTGCGGCGCCGGTGATGTCGATCAGGGTGACGATGGAGGCCAGGCTCGTGGTCTGGAGCATCATGATCACTTCGTTGCTGTACTGCGGCAGCGCACGGCGCAAGGCCGACGGCAGCAGGATGCGGCGGTACAGCTTATAGCGCGACATGCCCATCGCCTTGGCCGCTTCGATCTCGCCATTGGGCGTGGCCTTGAGGCTACCGGCAATGATCTCGGCGGTGTAGGCGCTGGTGTTGATCGCAAAGGCCAGGCACGCACAGAACGTGGCGCTGGACAGCAGGGGCCACATAAAGCTTTCGCGCACCGCTTCGAATTGCGCCAGACCGTAGTAGATCAGGAACAGTTGCACCAGCATCGGCGTGCCGCGGATCACGTACGTGTAGAGCCAGGCCACACCGTTCACGACCGGCTGCTTGGACACACGCATCAACCCCAGGGGCAAGGCGGCGAGCAGGCCGAAAAACAGCGAGATGGCGAGCAATTTCAGGGTAGTCAGCAGGCCGCCAAGGTACAGCGGCATGGCCTCCCAGATGACGTTGTAGTCGAAGATCATAGATCAGCCGCCCTTACGCCTACCGAGTAGCGCTTCTCAAGATAGCGCAGCGCCAGCAACGATACGCTGGTGATCACCAGGTACATCGCCGCCACTGCGAGGAAGAAGGTAAAAGGCTCGCGGGTGGCATCTGCCGCCTGCTTGGCCTTGAACATCATGTCTTGCAGGCCTACCACCGAGATCAGCGCGGTGGCCTTGGTGAGTACCAGCCAGTTGTTGGTGAAACCAGGGATCGCCAGCCGAATCATCTGCGGCACCATCACCCGGAAAAACACTTGGAAGCTGCTCATGCCATACGCAAGGCCGGCTTCGGCCTGTCCCTTGGGGATGGCCATGAAGGCGCCACGGAAAGTTTCCGAAAGGTAGGCGCCAAAGATGAACCCCAGAGTGCCGATACCGGCGGCCAAAGGGTTCAAGTCGATATAGTCGTCGTAGCCGAGCATCGGCGCGACGCGGTTGAGCAAGTCCTGGCCACCGTAGAAAATCAGCAGGATCAGCACAAGGTCAGGGATCCCGCGGATCACCGTGGAGTACAAGTCACCCAGCCAGGCCAACCAGCGCACCGGCGACAGGCGTAACGCGACCCCGATCAGACCCAGAACAATGGCCAAGGCCATGGACGACAAGGCGAGCTGAAGCGTCAACCATGCGCCATCGAGGATGACGGCCCCGTAGCCTTTCAACATGATTCAGGTCCTCGAAAAGGGGGATGAAAAAATGGCGCAAACCGCAGGAATTCTGTTGCTTGCGCCATTTAGGACAGACCGCTGCGACGTTTTACTGGGCTTCTGGGCCGTAAATGTCGAAGTTGAAGTACTTTTTCTCGATTTCTTTGTATTTGCCGTTGGCACGGATCGCAGCGATAGCAGCGTTGATGCGGTCCAGGTTTTCCTTGTCGCCTTTACGTACCGCGATGCCTATGCCGTCGCCGAAGTATTTGGCGTCAGTGAAGGATGGGCCAACGAACGCGTAGCCTTTACCAGCGTCGGTCTTCAGGAAACCGTCTTCCAGCAGGGTGGCGTCGGCCACGGTACCGTCGAGGCGGCCAGCGGCCACATCCAGGTAGATTTCGTTCTGGGTGCTGTAACCCTTGATGTCAGCGCCTTTTGGAGCCAGGACTTCACGAGCGAAGCGGTCGTGGATCGAACCACGTTGCACGCCGATCTTCTTGCCTTTCAATTCATCCAGACTGTCGCTGACAGCGGTGCCTTCCTTCATCACCAGGCGTGCTGGGGACAGGTAGTAGCGATTAGTGAAATCAACGGACTTCTTGCGGTCTTCAGTGATGGACATGGACGACAGGATGGCGTCGATCTTGCGCACTTTGAGCGCAGGGATCAGGCCGTCGAACTCTTGCTCGACCCACGTACATTTGACCTTCATCTCTTCGCACAGGGCGTTGCCGATGTCGTAGTCAAAACCAACGATGTTGCCATCCGGCGCCTTCGAGGCAAACGGAGGGTAAGCCGCTTCGATACCAATTTTCAGAGGCTTGCCTTCAGCGAAGGCCTGCATGGACAGCACGGACAGCGCCAGGGCGCCCAACAGCACGAGTTTCTTCATCTTGGGACTCCATCGGTATAGGGCAAAACAGCAGTATGAGCCATGGCCCACGATGCGGCGAAGGTGAAACCGAATAGCGGTGCTGCGTCCGACACCAATTCAACATCGGCGACGACGAGCGAGTGATCGGCATTCTAACGACAGGCCGGAAGCCGATATTTCCTCAATGCGACAACAATTTACAGAAGCACAGAGAAAGCGGTTCCAGCTCATTGACAGCCCCTGGATTTTATGCAGAGACAAAAGACATTAAACCTGTAGACGCTGCAAATTGCGGGCCTATTATTCGCAAACCCTTCTGGCACGGCAAGTCTGGCGTTTAATCTTATTTCTTGGGGTGTCTGGAATGGGGTTTTTCGGGGCACGGGCGTAGCGCTTTGCCTCATGTGTGGACATGGGGTTACACATTTGCCCCGCTCGGTAACATTCAGAAACCTCCTACGCGATAAACCGATATTTATTCGGGTGGCGCAGATCCAAACGTGGGAGGGGGCTTGCTCCCGATGGCGGTAGACCAGCGACAGCTGTATTCACTGCCCCACTGCAATCGGGGGCATGCCCCCTCCCACACTGGATCCCCACCGGCTCGAAGCGAACATAAAAAAGCCCCACCCGGCTCACACCGAATGGGGCTTTGTCCAACCAACCTCGCCTTAAGCGACGTTCATGGTCTTGTGGGTTTCAATCAAATGCGCCACTACACCTGGATCCGCCAGGGTGGAGATATCGCCTAACCCGTCGTACTCAGCCGTGGCGATCTTGCGCAGGATACGGCGCATGATTTTGCCCGAGCGGGTCTTCGGCAAGCCCGGCGCCCACTGGATCACGTCCGGCGAAGCAATCGGCCCGATTTCTTTACGCACCCAATTTTTCAGCTCCAGGCGCAGCGCTTCGTTTGGCTCTTCGCCATTTTTGAGGGTGACATACACATAAATGCCCTGCCCCTTAATGTCATGCGGCACCCCAACCACCGCTGCCTCAGCCACTTTAGGGTGGGCAACCATGGCGCTTTCAATCTCGGCAGTGCCCATGCGGTGGCCGGAAACGTTCAACACGTCATCCACACGCCCCGTGATCCAGTAGTAACCGTCCTCGTCACGGCGCGCGCCGTCACCGGTGAAGTACATGCCACGGAAGGTCTTGAAGTAGGTATCGACGAAACGGTCATGATCGCCAAACAGCGTACGCGCTTGGCCCGGCCACGAATCGAGGATCACCAGGTTGCCTTCGGCAGCCCCTTCGATCAGGTTGCCCAGGTTATCCACCAAAGCCGGCACCACGCCGAAGAACGGCCGTGCAGCCGAGCCTGGCTTGAGCGCATGGGCGCCCGGCAGCGGGCTCATCATGTTGCCGCCGGTCTCGGTCTGCCACCAGGTGTCGACAATTGGGCAACGGGATTGACCGACGTTCTTGTAGTACCAATCCCACGCTTCCGGGTTGATCGGCTCGCCAACGGAACCGAGCAGGCGCAGGCTGCTGCCGTCAGCACCTTCAACGGCTGCGGTGCCGGAGGCCATCATTGCGCGGATGGCGGTCGGCGCGGTGTAGAGGATATTGACCTTGTGCTTGTCGACGATCTTCGCCACCCGAGTGATGTCCGGGTAGTTAGGCACGCCTTCGAACAACACCGTGGTCGCGCCATTCGACAGCGGACCATAGACAATATAGGTGTGGCCGGTGACCCAGCCGACGTCGGCAGTGCACCAGTAGATTTCGCCCGGGCGATAGTCGAACACGCGCTCGTGGGTGAGGCCGGCGTAAAGCAGGTAGCCGCCGGTGGTGTGCTGCACGCCTTTAGGCTTACCGGTGGAACCGGAGGTGTAGAGGATAAACAGGGCTTCTTCGGCGCCCATTTCTTTTGGCGCGCATACGGTGCCCGCCACTTTCATCAGGTCTTCGTACCAGATGTCGCGATGCTGGTTCCACTTGATCTGGCCATTGGTGCGTTTGCACACGATGACCTTCTGGATGCTGCTGGTTTCCGGGTTGGTCAGTGCGTCGTCGACGTTGGCCTTGAGCGGAATCTTCTTACCGGCGCGAATGCCTTCGTCGGCAGTGATCACCACCTTCGACTTACAGTCAATGATGCGACCGGCCAGGGCTTCCGGCGAAAAACCACCAAACACCACCGAGTGAATCGCACCGATGCGGGTACACGCCAGCATGGCGACCACAGCTTCGGGGATCATCGGCATATAGATAGTCACCACGTCGCCGCGGTGCACGTCCTGACCACGCAGGGCGTTGGCGAACTTGCAGACTTCTTCATGCAGCTCGCGGTAAGTGATGTTGCGGCTCTCGGCAGGGTCATCGCCCTCCCAGATGATCGCAATCTGGTCGCCACGCTCGGCGAGGTGACGGTCCAGACAGTTATAGGACACGTTCAGGGTGCCATCGGCGAACCACTTGATGTCGACATGGTGATCGTCGAACGAGGTCTGCTTCACCGTGGTGAAAGGCTTGATCCAGTCAAGACGCTTGGCTTGCTCACGCCAGAAACCGTCGGGGTTGACCACCGACTGCTGGTACATGGCCTTGTAGGTCGCCTCATCGGTCAGCGTGTTGGCTGCTACTTCGGGGCGAACGGGGTACAGGGAAGCCGCACTCATCTTTCTTACCTCGGTGACAATAGTTGTTTTTGTATGCCCTGTTGTAGCCGGGGCGACCCCATAGAACCATTCGACGATGGTAGTAACAAGCCCCTACACATTGCCCTGGTATCGGCTGACAGGGCTCTGGGCCAAGGGCTGCAAGGCTTCTGGCGCTGTGTGAAAAAACCTTTACCACGGGATTGTTACAAAAACCGCCAATAGTGTTTATCAAAAGCACGGGTATATGAATATAACCCGCAGGCCTAAAATCAACTCCGTCAACACGACGCCGTGGTTTACACGGCAGTGATTAACAACGTAACAGCCCCCACGAAGGCAACGTTAATCCGAACTAACCAATCCTAAGTTACACACGTGGCCTCACAAGGGCCCCGTGACCCCTTTCGCCCTGAAGAAGGTAAGTAAAGAAATGAAAGCTCTCGTAGTTATGGCCCTCAGCAGCTTGTGCGCCACCGCCGCCCTGGCCGACGAAGCCCCGACCGAGCTGGCCGGCCAGAACGCCCCGATTGTTGAAGATTACACCTACAGCACCCACTTGGACGTTGCCAAAGTATTGTCCATGAGCGAAGTTCCGAATGTATGTGAAGTTGTACCTGCGAAGATGGAATATGAAGATTCCCAGGGTCAACGCCATATTCTTAACTACAAGATTATGGGCAACGGTTGCTCTAACGGCTAACAACTTAGTCAGTTAGAAAACACCCGGATCTTATTCGCCGCAAGAAATCGTTCTTGCGGCAAAGAACCGGCTTGAGGCACCACGCAGTCCAGGTGTGGGAGGGAGCTTGCCCCCGATAGCGTCAACCGCCGCACCTCTCTATTACGCCCTACGTCCCGTCCCCTGCCCCCACCCGCAAAAAGCCGCTCATCGCTCCTCAAAAAAAACCAACCCCAGCAAAGCCTCGCAAACACACGCTTTGGCCAAAAACCACGCCATTTTGGCCCTCGCCCGTGACCATCCACCGCAACACAAAACCGAATTTTTCCCTATAATGCGCGGGTAAATCGGGCCTGCAATATCCCTTTACACTGGGACGAAGAGCCAGACCTGAGGCCTCCGCGCGAGCTTGCACCTACCGCTGCGCACCTCAAGCCTCAAGCAGAGTACCCGTAACCCTATTCCGTTTAATGCCTGCGCTAGCTGCTGCAACAAACGATTCCTTAAGATCCACCGCGGCCCTAGGGCCGTGTGAACACCCAACCATCCGGTTTCACACGGGCACCTTTGAGCCCTCACGCAGGAGACGACACGTCATGCTGAGCTGGGACGAATTCGACAAAGAAGAAGAAGGCGAAGTAGCCACCAAAGGCGCCAACGCCGGCCACGCCACCGAAGCCAACATGGACCGCCTCGACGGTGCCGGCGCAGCCGCCGCCATCGAAGCACGCGCCGTCACCGCCAGTGACTCCGCCGCCATCGTGCGCGCCAAGGCTGCCCTGGACAAACTCGACGTCGCCGAAGGCCTCGCCGAACTCGAAGG
>NZ_JFYX01000014.1:0-91556 GCF_000632245.1 Pseudomonas sp. RIT357 | reverse complement strand
ACCCAACCCCACCCCCTGCAGACCCTATCCGATGCCTCCATGCAGGCCTGATCCGCAGTACTCGTTGAAAAACAACGAACAGTTGGCGCAGCAGTTGAGCGACAACTTCAACGCCTTCAGGGACCGCAATAACCCTGGGTATATAAGCGTTGATAGTATCCATGCGATGGCAAAAAAAGGCTGGTCTCCCGATCCCGTCATGAACGCGAACATTCGCCTGGCCAATGAGTTGCTACGTCGTCCAGAACTGATGAGCGCCCTTGACCGGAATACCTCCACCGGTGCGTTGGATGGCCTGATCAATCGGCAAAATGTGAATGCTGTAATCAAGGGAGAAAATTACTTCAAATACAAGAGCGATAAGGAGTTGGCCGGGGAAATGCTTAAGCACTTCAACGAGTTGAAAAGTAATCCCAGGGCCGGGGAACTGAGCTTCCATGACCTTAGGCGGTTGGCGTCACAGTCTCAGACGGGCGATTCTTCCAAGGATCACCTTGTCCAGCTTGCCCAGGAAATTCTCAGACGCAGTGACGTGTTGAAGAAAATGGACAATCTCGCGGGCCGTGATAACGACGGTCGCATCAGCTGGCAAGCGCTCTACCAGCTTTCCCGTTAACCGAAACTCAGGCGCCGTTATTGAATGACGGCGTCTGCTTCAATTGTGTCAGGAACTGTTTACGCCGATTTACCACATAGGTCATATGCACCGTCTTTCAAATTCCAAGTGGAGGGCTAGCAAATGACGTCAACCTCGTTTCACTCATCTCAACCCAGCTGTCATGAGTTGTTTCGTGATCCCCATGATGGCGACTCAACTCTGTCCAAAGGCGACATAGCGACGCAAGAGTCCCTGGCCCTGCAGACTGCGCATGCTGTCGAAGCCAGGCGCATGAGGACATTCGCAGGTCAGCACAAATTCCAGGCGCCCGTAGAGGAAGATTTTTGCAGGGGACTGCTCAAGTCCAACCACGCCTCTAGTGATAACGCCAAGCCACTTAAACACTCCAGGCTGATGAATTACCTGACGGCCTGGTGGAGTCGGTAAAGGCGCGTTCGTGGGTTTTTACATGCTGTCATTGGAATTCATTGGTCGTAAGGAACTGTCGTATTCGTCCAGCCACACATGAGGTGCTTGCCTGAGTGGAATCCATTCGATGATTTCGGCCGCCAAGGGGGCGATCACCGTACAGGCAGGGATCGGGAAAAAGTTGGAGAAAACCCATGAAAATCGAGGGTGTACTACCTCATGGTGGGCCTCTGGCACTGGACGGGATGGTTTCGAGACCCACAGCGCCAGCGTCGCTCACCCACGCTGAAACCTGGAATGACGCTCGCCCAGCGCACCCGGAAAACGCGTCGCGCGGGCGATTGCCGTTGCGCGGTACATTGTCGGTGCTGCATCACCGAGCGCTGCAGAACCTGTCAGTGACGCGCGCCAATCTTTCGCCTCCCGGGGTGGCGTCCACGGACAGCCAATTAGCGACGGCCCTGGAAAAAGATTTTGGCAGGCTGCACCCATTCCTGAACGAAGGACGTTTGACCTGGTCGTCATTGCGGCGCGTTGCCGCTGAACGTACGGGTCAACACGAGGAGTTGGACCGAACGATTCAGGTGGTCAGTGAAATTCTGAAGCGACCGCGATTGAATGATGCGATCTTGAGCCGCGACGGTGATATTACTCGTGACAGTCTCAGGGCCGCCGCCCAAACATTGCAGGGCAATAGTTCTCCGAGCGTGTTCAGCCAGGATCCGTTCCATGCCCAGAGTAACACCCAGGTGGTGCAGGCCCTGCAGGGCCACTTCGAGCAACTGAGAGACAAATCCCAGGACCGGACGTTTCTGTTTGAGCAGCACCAGTACGTCGAAATCGCCACACTCAAGGCGGTCATGCAGGACCCGTATGCCGTTGACCCGCACGGTATCCCAGTGCTGGAGCCGTCCACCGGCATGCCCAGGCCCAAGTACAGCGAGCTTTGCGTCTACACCGCAAAGAACATTCTAGAGCGGCCAGGGTTACTGCCTTCACTAGAGCGCGCGAACGGAACGCGACTATTTGGGCCTCCTCAAAAGGAAGGCTGGCTCAGCAACAAAAGTCTCGATCGTTGGCTGGAACAAGACGAAGCTCGCAAGGCGCGCTGATGGTTTACACCTTGAGAATTTTGCCGCTGAGGGACACACCCGCAAGTAACAATGCGATCAGCACGAAGGCGCTGCTCAGGCTGCTGCCATGTGCGATGAAACCGATCACGGCGGGGCCGGCAAGAATCCCGGCATACCCCAGGGTAGTGATGGCGGGCACGGCGATGTGCTCTGGCATCACTGTCTGTTTACCGACGGCGGTATACAGTACCGGTACGATATTCGAACACCCGGCGCCTACCAATGCGTAGCCCAGCAGAGCGGTTTCCCAGGCAGGAAGCAGCGTCGCCAGCAACATGCCGGCGGTGGCCAGTGCGCCCCCGATCACGATCACCCGCGTAGCGCCCAGGCGCCGTACGATGGCATCACCCGTCAAACGGCCGGCGGTCATGGTCAGGGCGAACGCTGCGTAACCCAGGCCAGCGTAGGCTTCGTCAAGTCCGCGTTCGGCACTGAGGAACACCGCACTCCAGTCAAGCACGGCGCCTTCGGCCAAAAACACGATAAAGCACAGACAGCCGATAAACAGCACCACGCCGTGGGGAACAGCAAATGCCGGGCCCGAACTTTCACTGCCGTAGGGCAGCAAATGCGGACCGGCCTTGAGCAGCGCCACCGCCATGATGACGATCACCACCAGGGTCGCTTGGAGAGGCGACAGCCCCAGTCCCAACAACCCGGCAACCCCCGCCGCGCCGACAATACCTCCCAGGCTGAACAAACCATGGAAGCCCGACATCATTGTTTTGCCACTGGCCCGCTCAACAATCACGGCTTGCAGGTTCACCGTGGAGTCCACAGTGCCCAAGCCCGCGCCAAACAGGAACAACGCGGCGATCAGTAACGGTATCGAGCTGACCGTGGCCAGCATGGGCAGGGCCAGGCAGATCATGATCGTGCCGGCGCTCAGCACGCGTCGGCAACCATAGCGCGATGCCAATGCGCCGGCGGCCGGCATGGCGATGATAGACCCCACCCCCAGGCACAACAGCAGCAGGCCCAAGGTGCCCTCACTCAGTTCTGCACGAGCCTTGGCGTACGGCACCAGCGGCGCCCACGCAGCAATGCCGAAGCCGGCGATAAAAAATGCAATACGTGTCGACATCTGCTCCAACCGCCCGGGGATCACGGGCGCGGAGGTGGGAATGGCAGTCATGAAAAATCCTTGGTTTTGCGTTCAACGAACGGTGTCCGATGCGACATCCTTGCACATCGGGCCTTGGGGGGCGAGCCGGGTTCCCCGGAGATGACCTGTACTCAGGTTAATTTTTACAAACCGGGAACCCTATGGATGTCGGTAGCCACAACAGGAGGTGTTGAGCTCGTAGGAGGCGGCCTGGAAGGTGCGTAATCCCTGTGGGAACCGGTGAACCCCGGGTTTCTCGTGGTGGATTACCACCTTCCAGGCCGCCTCCCACAAACGCTATGTTGTGTAATACGCTGCTTGCCCAGCCTGTAGGCAAGTGAGCGGACGAACCGATGAAAATTGGAAGGCGACTAGCACCATGACCCTGTTCTATGACGCACGAGGCAATATTTATGGCGTGACCAGCCCGGCTTTTTTACGAAACCAGGGCATTGAGGTGCCCGACAGCGCCGCGCAAGCCGTGCGTGCTCGCGAGCGTTGGGCAACCCGAGCCATAACGTCTGAATGCGATTGGAATTCGACGCCGCGTCCCATCAATGCCAAGCCCCACCGCTGTGATGGTTTGTTGGTTGGCCCGTTCCAGACCGAACCGCCGTTTGACCTATTGATCGTGAACACCGACGGCTCCCTGGCTGAGCGCAGTGGCAATGGGTTGACGATTTTCGCCCAGGCCCTCACTGACCAGGGTTTGATGACTGAGGCGTGTGAATTGCGAGTGCATCATGACAAGCCTGATGCAGTGTCGCCGGTGGTGACTCGTGTCGAGCCTGCCGTCTACGAGCACCTCTCGGGATTTTGGCTGGCCTTGGGTTTGCCTGGATTTGGGCCGTCAGCCGTTGGTGCGCAAGAGGTGGAGCAGACAATTCTGGCCGGCACTGAACTGAGTTACGTGAGGGCGTTGGCGGCGATCGATCCGCGGTGGGCACACAGTCAGTTTGTGCGTGTAGGTAACCCTCATTGTGTGACCTTGGTCGATCAGGTGTCAGCTTTGCCGGATAACCTACAGATGCAGCAACCCGCGTTGTATGAACCCTTGCAGGCGATAGCCTTCGCCCCTCCGGCTGGCAGCGGTCGCCCCTGTTTGGCCGGGATCAATTTGCAATGGGTCGCCAGGCACTCCCGCAACCGAGTGATTGCCCGGGTGTTCGAACGGGGAGAAGGCCCTACGGCGTCCTCCGGAACCAGCGCCAGTGCCGTGGCCTGTGCGGCTTGGCGAGTGGGTTGGGTTGAGGGCGGTGAAGTCGCCGTGGTGATGCCTGGTGGCACTGCGCCGGTCCGCCTGCATACGCAGAACGACACACTGCAGAGCGTCAGTCTGTTCGGGACCGCGCGGCCTCAGGCGTAAAGCTTTTTGAATCGCTGATGCCCAAGGGGGTGTCAGCTGTTTCACGATCAATTAATTGATTAGACGAAAGTTGGTGTAGGGCATTTCTTGTCTTTAAGAAGTGTTTGGTTGAATAGAATTAATATCTTGTAAAAGACCCTTCAATCTTCGTTGTACGAAACTTCTCTTTTATTTTTCCGAGGTCGATTTTTTCCTGAAATCGCTAAGCTTCATGGCGTTCAGGCGCTTTCTCTCGGTAACTTTTCTACGTTTGACGGGGGAAGTATTTCAGTACGGTAATAAATAGATTTGGCGGGTAACAACGGATGGTTAGTGCGTTTTTTTCGTCACGTTTCAATTTGATCCTTCCAGGTATTAAAAGTGACTTTCAAGTGTTGGCGTTCAAAGGCCAGGAGGTCGTTGATCAACCATTTTTTATTCAGGTGCAGGTGGTCAGCGAAAATCCTTCACTGGATCTGGAGGCTTTGCTTCACCAGCCTGCATACCTGGCGTTCGGCGACACGGATACAGGATTGCATGGTCAGATTTACGCAATTGGCCGCGATGATCCTGGCCGGCGGCTCACCCGCTATCACCTGACGTTGGCGCCGCGCCTCGCCTACCTTGGTCATCGGCGCGACCAGCGGATTTTCCAGCAGCGCAGCGTTCCCCAGATCATCGCGACAGTCCTTGAGCACCACGGCGTTCTGGCCGACAGCTATGTCTTTGAGCTGGGGCCAGTGGTGTATCCGCCGCGTACGTTCTGTGTGCAATACGCGGAAACCGACCTGCATTTCATCCAGCGGCTGTGTGAAGAGGAGGGCATTCATTACCACTTCCGTCACAGCGAGGGCGCGCATGTGTTGGTATTTGGCGATGACCAGACCGTATTCCGCCGCTTGCCCGTGCAACGTTATTCACCTGCCGGCGGGCCGCAGGCTGATACGCGGGTTATCCAGCGTTTCGATGTGCGCCTGGGCACCCGTAGTGGGCAAACGGTGCGCCGCGATCATGACTTTGAACATCCCTCCTTGCGCTTACAGACCACCGCAGGCTCGACCGCAGCGCAAACCCTTGAAGACTACTGCTATCCAGCAGGTTTTAGCGGTCATGCACGGGGTTCGCGCCTGGCACGCAGAGGCTTGGAGCGCCATCAACGCGACCGTTTTCGCGCGCTGGGCAAGAGCGACCAGCCGGTATTGCGCAGTGGGCATTTCCTTGAATTGCAGGACTATCCAGACCCGCTTTGCAACGACCTGTGGTTAATCACTTCGGTCCGGCACGAGGGGTATCAACCCCAGGTGCTGGAGGAAGCGATAGAGGAAGTGGGTACATTTCAGGGGTATCGCAATCGCTTCACGGCGACACCCTGGAGTGCGACGCATCGACCGCCCCTCAAACACCCCAAGCCGACCATCAACGGGACCCAGACCGCAACGGTCACCGGGCCTTCCGGTGAGGAGGTGCATTGCGATGCATACGGTCGGGTGAAAGTGCGATTTCATTGGGACCGGTTGGACAAGACCGATGACAAAAGCAGTTGTTGGGTGCGAGTGGCGTCAGGATGGGCCGGTGATGGGTTTGGCGCAACGATGCTCCCACGGGTGGGCATGGAAGTGCTGGTGACCTTCCTTGAAGGAGACCCGGACCAGCCGTTGATCCACGGTTGCCTGCCGAATGCGTTGCACATGCCTACCTATCCTTTGCCGCAACACAAGACCCGCAGTGTCTTGCGCACTCGCAGCACCCTGGGCGGTGAAGGTTCCAACGAGTTGCACCTCGAAGATCGTCGTGGCGAGGAGCTCATCTACGTTCGGGCTCAACGGGATTTTGAGCAACAGGTGGGCCATGACGCTCGCTTGGAAGTGGATGGGGAGCGACGGGAACTCATCCGGGGGTTAAGCACGGTTCACCTGGAAAGTGAGGAGCATCGTCATGTCACGGGTGATCGTAAGGTTGTTCTCAAAGCCAGCGACCACCTGGACGTGCAGGGCGATAGCCAGACGTATGTCCGGCAGACCCTCGTGATCGAAGCTGGCCAAGAGGTGCATCTCAAGGCCGGTGCCAGCTTGGTGATCGACGCCGGCGCACACCTGAGCTTCAAGGCGGGCGGAGAGCACCTGGTGATCCAGGCGGGAGGTATTTTCAGTAGTCGGCCCATTACCCTCGGTGGCACACCGTCCGCGACCGGGTCGGCGAGTTCTGTGTCGATTGCTACAGCCCCTGAAGTCTCCGTTGTCCAGGGCGTCATCATGCACTTGGCCAAGCAACTGGGCGCGGACTTCTGTCCAGTGTGCGAACGCTGCCGCGAAGGCCTGTGCGATATCAGTGAGAGGGCTGCTTGATGGACAACCTTCCAAACCAATGGATGAGCCAGCAGCTGCAGGCAGGGCGCAGGCTGTGCTTGATACTTGAAGGCAGTAACGCAGCCCGCCAGCCGATGTTGGCAGCGCGAGGCTTTCCAGACTATTGCAGCCTCTACGCACAAACCCCGCTGGCGGAAATCGCCACGGCTGGCCCCTTGATCCTGTTGCTGGATCAGGTTGGCGAGCCCGCGCTGCTCGATCTTCTACAAAAGCCGGAGATGAATTGGGGGTGGTTGGGCAGTTTGCCAAACGTGGACCTCACGGACGTGACGCAGCATTGGCGCGACCGGCTGCTGGTCGGGCCCGAGGGGCACCAGGCGCTGTACCGCTTTCACGACAATCGTACGCTGGCGCGTGCACTCAACTGCCTGAAGGTTGAGCAATGGCCAGCATTCCTTGGCCCGCTGGTCAGTGTGTGTTACTGGCATGAAGACCGTTGGCACTATGGCAGTAACCCTGCTCCCGGTGATTATCCGGTGCCCGATCCAGCCCCTTGGCTGAACATACCTAACCCAAATGCCTACGCCATTTTGCACGCCAATATCCTGCGTTACCTGCTGGCGGAGCACAGTGAAAGTCTGGCAGCGCTGGTCGAATTCCAAGACCCCAGGGTATGGCTGACCCAGGTACTCGAACAGGCTCGGGCCTGGCAATGGAACCGGCCGGAGCAGTTGGAATTTCTGGTAGTGCGACGGTTGGAAGAGGCCAGTCGCGCCAGTGTGATTCGATGGCAGCCAACCGTCGGAGAAACCCCTGAAGATCATTTCCAGCGGACGTTGCAGCTGTGGTGCTCGGTGGAGAAAACCGATGAGTAGGCGGATCTTGGGTGTGCTGCTGGCGCTGGGGATGGCGGGGCTTTCGGGGTGTGCGGTAAAGCCGGTCGAAAGCTTTACGCTGCAGGTGGATCTACCATCGGAATTTAAACTTAAAACAGCCGCCAACTACAGGCCCGCCACGGGTGAGACCTGCACCTTGCCAAGGCGTCGAGGCAAGCGGCCAGAGCGGAAGGTCTTTTTTACCGAATACAAACCTGCGGCCAGTCGGGTGAGTTATCAATTGCCGCTAACTGAAACGGTGGAGGGATGCCCGCTGGTGTTGCGTGGCGTCGAGTTTGATTTTTATGCGAAATGGGGGAAACGGGATGGGGATGTTGGGGGGGATATTGCGGGTATTTCCATTCGAGATCGTTTAGCGGGAGAAATGCTGGTGATGCCTGAGTCTGGGATTCAGGAGTTGTCGTGGCAGTGCCAGTGGTTGTTTCGGACGGTGGGGCCGATACATGCGATCAGGAAGGTTCTGAGCTGTAATTCGTCGGGCGCGAGGGTTCAATCGCGCACAGCTTACGCTGGCGGAGGTTTTTCGCGAGATGAATTGGGAGGAAAAACGATACTGATAAAACTGGGCCTGACTAACGAAGAACGACCTTATATGGGCGACAACTGGGTTCGTTTTCCTCAGGGATGGAAACGTTGCCGGGGGACGAGTATGGAGGACCAGTACGCGTTCTGCATGGGTAACACTACGGATTTCAAACCCTTCAAAATGCCCGATGGGCGCGTATGCGACATATACCCGACTTGTACTGAATAAGGATATCCAGGCATGACGATGGAGCAATGGAAGCAACCTTTTTTTAATGAAAATATGCCTGCCTGTGCGTTGAGTGGTGGCAGTTTGAGTTTTTGCCTAGTAGATGAATCAGGCGATGGGCAAGTTTATGGTGGGCTCAAATATGAAGTTTTTGACAGCGCTGGGAAAGGATACAAAGGGCATTTAAACGGAGATGGTGTTGCACGTATACACGGGCAATGCCGTGGTCCTGTCGTGCTGGTTTTCGATGCTGAATATAAGGCAACGGGCTCCTTTTATTCGACATTGCAGGAGCGAGAAAAATATCCATTACCCATTACCGACCTTCAAGTCAGAGCTGAGCAAACGCATTTTTTAAATCCTAATGGCAAACGAGCCGAGCGTAATCGCTCGCGTCATAAAGGCGATCAGTTTTATCAAGTCGAAGTGAGCGACTTGGTTCGTCACATTGCCCACCTACCCCCTGTAGCACCTTCAGCCCATCGCCCCCAACGCCACGCCCTAAAAATGATGGCAGACCTCGGCTTCGGTCCACCCCAGCCAGCCTTGTTCGGGGTCGTGCTCTTCCCCAACAACCACACCGTTCTCGAAGTACGCCCGCTTCGAGCCTTGCGCCCAATGCTTTCCACTCAAGACGATTTCTGTGCCTTGAACCTGTACCAGTTGGCATTGTTTGCATCACTGAGTTATTGCAACTTCGGTCAGGTGCCGCCGGAGAAACCCCAGGATGAAGTGCATTTTCCGCTAGACCCAAGTGTCGGAAATCTATTTGCCGAGCAGCTTTCAGGGCATCAGGAAGCGTGGAGAGTTGATCCGGAGCAAACACAGCGTTTCTATCCACTCTATGAGGAAGTCCCGTACTCCAGGCGCTTCGAAATCCTGCCCTTTGATCCTGCGTTATACCCACAGAATCGCCCGGAACTGGGGGATGAACAGGAACACCCCGCGCGCTTGCATTTCTTCGATGACGAAAAAGGCGGCACTGATACCCAGGCGTTCATCACTCACCACGATGAGGTAATTCTGATAGCGGTGCGAGGCACTGCCAGTTCAGCTGATGGGTTGCGAGATGCCAACGCCCACCAGGTGCTTTTCGCGGAGGGTGTTGGCAAGGCGCATGAAGGGTTTTATCTGGCATACCAAGCGGTGCGTGATTTCGTACTACGCTACCTTGATCAGTTTCACACCGGCCAGCGCATTGTGATTTGTGGCCACAGCCTGGGCGGCGCGATTGCGTTGCTCCTGGCTGAAGGGTTACGTCGAATTCCCGATGCCAATTACAACGTCCTCCTTTACACCTACGGCGCTCCCCGCGCCGCCGACTCCGAGTTCACTCGCGGCGCATCCACGCTGGTCCACCATCGCATCGTCAACCACAACGACCCCGTTCCCAGCGTCCCTGCGCCCTGGATGAATACCACCGCCAAGCTCTGGATCCCTGGCGCCGTCACGCTATTCAGCGCGCCCACCGCAGGTGGTCTTTTGTTCGCAGCCGGCTTGGTACGTATTGGCGGCAACCCTTACCAACATCATGGCGAGCAGCAGCACTTTATGCCGATCATGCTCCCGGATGGCACGCACTCGTCGGTATTGTGGAAGCCTGGTTGTGAGTCCATCGAAGAGGCTGGTCACAGTCGAGCGTTGCAAGTGCGAGGTGACATGCCCGACCGCGAAGGTTTGATCAGGCAACTGGTGCAATACAAACAGCACTTCATGACCGCCAGCTACATCCCTGCTGCCTGGGCGACGTTGCGGCGCTGGCAACAAGCTTTGGATAGCAACGGCCCTCTGGTGACCCAGCGCGAGTTTGAACTGCTCGACCATGCCCTGGCGACCATGCGCAAACAACTGCAAGACAAGCGGCGTGAACTCACCCGACATCGCCCGACCAACGCACGGTCCTATGAATATCACGAGCCCTTGAATGCCGAGATCGACCGCCTGCACACCAGTCGCGAACGCCTGCAAACTCTGCGTTGGCGTCGCCTCGATGCCCGTGATATCTACGGGAGCCACGCCCACTCTGCAGCGCTGCCGCCGAGCCTGAAGCGCTGGTTCCGTCATCGTGAAAACCAGGCACTGCCTCAGGTCGCCAGTATCCCTCCCGCCACGCCAAGCGAGCTGGGGAGGGCGCAATCGCTGGATATCGACTCAGTCGTATGATCCCCGTGCTTACACAAACTCCACCTGCGCGGGCTGGCGCTTCATCAACACCTTGCCGTTGCGAATCGAGTACAGCGGTAGTCCTTGGCTGCGAATCACCTCGTAGTCGCTGTCCGCCGAGAGGATCAACAAATTGGCTGGGCGTCCAGGCTCAAGGCCGTAGCGATCACCCAGGGCCATGGCCTTGGCGCTGTTGTCGGTCACCAGGTCGAGTGCGCTTTGCAGGTTGCGGTAGCCGAGCATGTGGCAGATGTGCAAACCGGCTTCGAGCACCCGCAGGATGTTGCCGTTGCCGAGCGGGTACCAGGGATCGACGATGGAGTCCTGTCCGAAGCACACGTTCATGCCCGCTTCGAGCAGTTCGTTGACCCGCGTGACACCTCGGCGTTTCGGGAAACTGTCGAAGCGGCCTTGCAGGTGGATGCTTTCGGTCGGGCACGAGACGAAGCTGATACCGGAGTGGCCCAGCAGGCGGAACAACTTGGCGCAGTAGGCATTGTCGTAGGAACCCATGGCCGTTGTGTGGCTGGCCGTGACACGGGCACCCATGTCGCGGCTGCGGGCTTCTTCGGCCAGCACTTCGAGGAAGCGCGAATGGGGGTCGTCGGTTTCGTCGCAATGCACGTCCACCAGGCAACCGGTGCGCTCTGCCAGGTCCATCAGGAATTTCACAGAACTCACGCCTTGGTCGCGAGTGTATTCAAAGTGGGGGATGCCGCCGATCACGTCGGCGCCCAGGCGGATGGCTTCTTCCATGAGCTCGCGGCCGTTGCGGTACGACTCGATGCCTTCTTGAGGGAAGGCGACGATTTGCAGGTCGATCAGGTGCGTGCTTTCTTCGCGCACTTGCAGCATGGCCTTGAGCGCCGTGAGGTCGGGGTCGGTCACGTCGACATGGGTGCGTACGTGCTGGATGCCGTGGGCGGCAAGGGACTGGATAGTTTTCTTGGCACGGGTCCTGGTGTCTTCCTCGGTGATGGTGGCTTTGCGTTCTCCCCAGCACTCGATGCCTTCGAACAGGGTGCCGCTCATGTTCCAACGTGGTTCGCCAGCGGTAAGAGTGGCGTCAAGGTGGATATGGGGTTCGACGAAGGGCGGGATTACCAGATTGCCAGCGGCATCCAGGTCGCCAGCCTTCATGACGGGTGGCGTCGCTTGTGGGGTGATGCTGGCGATCCGGCCGTTTTCCAGGTGCAGATCATGCAGGCCTTCACGGTTGCGCAGGCGGGCGTTGATGATGTGCATGGGCAAGTTCCTCTTGGCTAAAAACAATCAGGCAGACAGCCGCCAGATCATCAGGGCAATGCCGATGTCCAGGCGGTCATATGAATTATCCAGCGTCAGCCCGCACAGGGCTTCGATGCGCTGGATGCGGTGGGTCAGGGTATTGCGGTGTACGGCCAGGCGCTGGGCGGCGGCCATCAGGTTACCATTCTCGTGAAACCAGGCTTCCAGGGTCGGCATCAGGCTGGGGCCATGGTGCAGGTCGTGGCGCAGCAACGGGCCGAGGCGCTCATTGAGAAATTGGTCGAGCAGGGCGCGATCACGCACGCCGCTGAGCAACTTGAGCACGCCCAATTCGTCATACACGCACAATCCGGCCCGCTCGCTGAACCGTCGTGCGGCGGCCAGGGCCTGGCGCGCTTCATCCTGTGCTTGAGCCAGGCGCTCGGCCGGATGGCGCGCTGCGCTCAAGCCGATAAATAGCTTGAGGGGTGCCAGGCGCAGGTTCAGGGGCTTCAGCCACTGGGCCAATTGCTGACGGTTGGCCGAGGCCGCGCCAGCATCCGGCGCCGGTAGCAACAGGGTCCATTGTCCGGCCCGCCCGAGTATCGGCAGCGCGGTCGACAACTGACGCAAGCGGCGACTGATTGCATCGTGCTGTCGGGCCAGTTGCGCCTCCACCCACGTCGCGTCGTCTTGGGCGAACAGCAATTCACTGCCTTCCAGTTGCAATTGCACAATTTGCCAATGCCCTGCCAGGGACATGCCCAATTGCACGGCGCGGTGCAGCAGCAGATCCAGGGATTGATAGTCACCGGTCAGCAAGCGCTCCAGCACATCATGGCGTGAGCGCCCCAGCTGTTCGGACTGAATGAGTGCGGAGCCGATGGCCTGGGTCACCAGTACCATTTTCAACGAATAAGGCTGTTCGATCAGTGGCATGCCGGCGGCTTCGGCGGCGTCGAGTAAACGCTGGGGGATCGCCTGGATATATGCCGGCCCGGTAAGAATCACCAATCCGGCGACCTGGCGCTGACACGCTTCGTCCAGCAGTTGCAGCAGGTTGGCTTCATCCCGTGGGTGGTTGATGCCGGTGACGAACACCAGTTCGCCGCCCAATACCCACTCGGCGATCCCGCTGTTTTCCGCCACGTACGGCCAGCGAACGCGGTTATCCAGGCTGGCTTCACCGGCCCGCAGGCGCATGGATTCCAGCCCGGGCAGGGCCAGTACGTCGGCGAGGGTCAGGCTCATGCCTGGGCGTCAGCCAGCGGTACACGCACGCGTAGTACGGCGGTCAGCGCGATGTAGGTCAGCGACGCGGCAGCGATCCCCACCAACGGCGCGACCCAGGGTGAGTTGAATGCCAGCACGGTGCCCACCGCATACGCCACCAGCCCCGGCCAGTTGAACGCCGGCAGACGCGCTTCAGCCAGGCGCGGGTATTGGCCGCGATAGCGGTAGAAGAAGTCCGCCATGATGACGCCACCAATGGGTGGGATCACCGTGCCCAGGAGGATCAGGTAGGGCACCAGCATGTCGTACATGCCGAGCAGCGCCAGCAACGTGCCGATCACCGCACCAGCCAGGGTCACGGTTTTCCGGCGTTTGGTGCGCAGCAGATTGCAGCCGGCCACGGCGAAGTTATAAATGGTGTTGTCCTGAGTGCTCCAAATGTTGAGCAGTAACATGGCCATCGCCGCCATGGCAAAGCCTTGCAGCAGCAATACTTCCACCACGTCCGGTTGCTGATAGACGATGGCGCCATAGGCCCCGATCAACACCATCAGGCCATTGCCGATAAAGAAACCGATCAGGCTGGCCAGCACCGCCACCCTGGCTGAGCGTGA
Source organism: Pseudomonas sp. RIT357 (assembly GCF_000632245.1). NCBI lineage: Bacteria > Pseudomonadati > Pseudomonadota > Gammaproteobacteria > Pseudomonadales > Pseudomonadaceae > Pseudomonas > Pseudomonas sp. RIT357. The sequence continues at coordinate 77,753 of NZ_JFYX01000014.1, read as the reverse complement.
AAACCGCGTCCAGTTGGTGGCCTGGGTCGCGCCACTGACAAAGGTGCCGAACACCAGGGTGATTGCCGTCGACAAGTCCAGTTCAGCGGTCGGCACCACCGCCAGCAACCCGTCCAGCCCGCCGATTTTCACCGTGGCGACCCACATCGACAAAAACAGCAACAGGCCCATGGCCGGCACTGCTATGTAGGACAGAATCTCCAGCCCGCGATAGCCCACGTAGGCCGTGGCGCAGAACACCAGACCGAACAGCACCATCAAGGCCAGCACACTGCCCTGGCTCAGCTCGAAATATTTACCCAGCACCACGGCAGCAGTGGCGGTGCCCCAGGCGTACCAGCCGATTTGGGTGAAGCCGAGGATCAAGTCGCTGAGTTTGCTGCCCACTTCGCCGAAGCAGAATCGCCCCATCAACACCGAGTTCAAACCACTCTTGAAGGCAATGTAGCCCAGGCCTGCGGCGTAAATACCCAGCAGCAGGTTACCCAGGGCCACCACGCCGAGCATGTCGGTGAAGCTGAACGCTACTCCCAGCTTGCCGCCGGCAAACATGGTCGCGGTAAAAAACGTAAAGCCCAACAGCACCATGGCGGTTGACGCCAGGCCCTTGCGCGCATGCATGGGGACTTCGCTTAAAGGGTAATCGTTGCCCGTTTCTTGCTGCGTCATGTGCCTTGCTCCCTGAATGAGTGACGAGGCCTATTGCACCGCGCGTGCCAAATCCGCAGCAGTGATGGGCGCACGGCGGCGGCTGTGCACGGTGCACAGTATTTATAGCCAAACAGGGGAGACGCGCAGAAAAGAATGTTCGCTGTGCCCAGTCGGGCACGAAAGCAGTGCAGGGGTGATACAAAATGGATCAGTCGGACAGCGTGTGTGATCGCTGGGCTTGAGTCCGGCCGTCGGGGCGAGTGCTCCTTACCGTCGGGAAGCGTGGCTGTAAGTGAGGCAGCCACAAAAAAACCACCGCATGGGTGGTTTTTTCACATCGCTGGCTTACTCGCCGCGATAGATACAGCCGCTGGTGCAGGTCTCATGGATGCGAATTGCGCTGAGTTCTGGCAGCAGTGGTTTCAGTTCATTCCAGATCCACTTGGCCAGCACTTCGCTGGTTGGGTTTTCCAGGCCTGGGATGTCATTGAGGTAGTTGTGGTCGAGGCGTTCATAGAGTGGCTTGAAAATCGCCTTGATCTCCGAGAAGTCGCGAATCCAGCCGGTGTGGGGATCCAGGTCGCCGCTCAGGTGAATCGCCACCTTGAACGAATGCCCATGCAGGCGCCCGCATTTGTGGCCATCCGGCACGTGCGGCAGGCGGTGGGCGGATTCGAAGGTAAACTCTTTGAAGATTTCCACAGTATTTTCAGCTCGGTCAGGTATCTGGCAGGCGGCGAGTTTAACAGCTTGATCACGCGCCGCGCATACCGCTGGGTCAAAGCGCCTGCAAGCGCTCGCCCAGGCCTCCGTTATCCGCCAGTTGCAGAAACTCATCCCCCAACCGCTGGCTCTCGCTCATCGCGGTTTGCCAGTACTTATTGCGGCTTTCGTCGACGCCCAAAAAGCGTTTGAAATCGCTGCGGTCCGGCAGTTTGCCGTGGGGCAGGCGGGCCAGGTAGTCCTTTGACGGCGCCAGCAGCAACACGTCCTGCAATCCCTGCTGATTGCTGCGCCGCCATGGCAGCCCTTTGTCGAACCAGCCGGGGATCACCCGATCGGTAAAGTGCGGGTACAGCACGATGTCATCGCCGTGGTAGGGAAGATCAAGGTGGTAGTCCAGCAGGCCGCCGTCGCGGTAGGTGCCAGCGCCTGCGCCGGGCAGGTCGCGCACGCCTTGCATCACCATCGGGATCGAGCCCGACGCCAGAAGTGCCTGGCGCAGGTTGCCTGCATCCAGTTCAAGAAACCGCGATGGGAAATCCTTCAGTGGATGCACCGGTGGCAGTTGGCGCGGGTCATGGATGATCAACCGTTCGAAATGCCGCGACAGCCGCGCGCGGCCGCGCAGGTTGTCGGCGATCACCGTTGACAGGCCCAGACCCAGGCGCCCGCGATGGTCGTCGGCAAGCAAGCCGTGGCTTTTGACCACCATGATATTCAGGCGATAGTCGGGATTGTCCAGTACGCGTGCATCGCGGCCGGCCAGCAGGTCGTCGAGCATGCGCTGGCAGCTCTGGGTGACCTCGGCCATGGTCACGCCTTTGGCAAAACGCTGCTCGTTGTACAAGCGGCCGAGGTCCAGCAGGCCTTGCACCGGGTCGGGCAGGCAGGCGCTGGCAAAGCGCCAGGAACCGATGGATGCGCCTATCAGCGCCCGCTCCCGTGGTGCGCGGGGCAGCCAGTCGCCGAACAGCGCCAAGTCCAGGCCCTGGATGCCCAAAGCCTTGGGGCCGCCAGCCGCACCGGGGAGGATGCCTACGTCGGCAGGCTTAAGGCCTTGTTCGCGGATGCGGGCGAGGGCGCGCGTGCCGGCCTTGAGGGTCAGGGCGGGAAACTTGATGTGAATGGCTGTCATACCGGTCTCTGTTGAAGCGAGCGGGGCAGTATAGGAAATCTCGCGGGTTGTGGGAAAAGGCCTTTCCCGAAATTGCCATGGTGGCAATTCAGTTTCAGTTAAGTTGCGGCATATACCGTGGCTGGCGTAGGACTAACTTCGTGTTATGGAGACTTATCATGAAACGCCTCACTGCTCTGGTCGCCGCCGCTATCATCGCCTCCGCGGCGTCCCAGGCCGGAGCCGTGGACCCCGACAAGCCACTGACCGTGCCCGCCACTGTTACAATTGTCGCCTTTGACCAACTGGAAGCCACGGCCCTGGCCCTGCACCCCGGTTCGACGCTGCTGGACACCGATCTGGACGAGGCGTATGGCAAGTACGTCTACGAGGTTGAGTTGGAAGATCGCCACGGCATTGAATGGGATGTTGAATTGGACGCGCTCACCGGGCAGGTTCTCAAGAATCATCAGGATACGTAATGAAGGTAAATTTACGCGCCGGCAGTCGAGTGGCGTTGGTGCTGGTGGTGTTCTGCTCAGGTTTGCAGGCCCGCGATCTCAACCAGGACGAAGCCCTCGCGCTGCGCCAGCAGGGGGTGATCCTGCCGCTGGAGCAACTGTTGCAGCAGGCCATGGCGCGGTATCCCGGCTCCCGTTTGCTGGAAGCCGAGCTTGAGAAAAAACACGGCCAATATGCCTACGAAGTGGAGTTGGTGACCACCGAAGGTGTGGTACGTGAGATTAAACTCGACGCCACCAACGGTGTACTGATCAAAGACGAGGAAGACTGATGCGCCTGCTCCTGGTGGAAGACAACGTACCCCTGGCCGATGAATTGTTGGCCGGCCTGCAGCGCCAGGGCTATGCCGTCGACTGGCTGGCCGACGGCCGCGACGCTGCTTACCAGGGCCGCAGCGAACCCTACGACCTGATCATCCTCGACCTCGGCCTGCCCGGTTTGCCCGGCCTTGAGGTGCTGGCGCAATGGCGTGCAGCCGCGTTGGCCACTCCGGTGCTCGTTCTTACCGCCCGCGATTCGTGGGCAGAACGGATCGAAGGGCTCAAGGCCGGTGCCGACGACTACCTGAGTAAACCCTTTCACCCCGAAGAACTGCACCTGCGCATCCAGGCGCTGTTGCGCCGTTCCCACGGCCAGGCCAACCAGCCCACCTTGCAGGCCGCCGGGCTGCACCTGGACGAAGGTCGCCAATGCGTACTGCGCGACGGTGACGAGATCCAACTGACCGCCGCCGAATTCCGCCTGTTGCGCTACTTCATGCTGCACCCCGAACAGATCCTGTCGAAAAGCCACCTGGCTGAGCACTTGTATGACGGCGAGACAGAGCGCGATTCCAACGTGCTGGAAGTCCACGTCAATCACCTGCGTCGCAAATTGGGGCGCAGCGTGATCGAAACCCGGCGCGGCCAGGGTTACCGCTTTGGCGCCAGCCCTGCATGAAGTCGATTCAACGCCGCCTCAGCCTGGGGTTGATCAGTGTGATGGTGATCGTCGGCCTGGTGTTGGCGCAAACCAGCCTGTGGTTGTTCGAAGCCGGTTTGCAGCGCTACCTGGAAGCGGGGTTGCGCAACGACGCTGAAAACCTGTTGGTGGCGCTGGTGCGCGGGCCCAACGGCGTACAGTTGGATGAGCAGCGCCTCTCGCCGGCCTATCAGCGGCCGTTTTCCGGGCATTACTTCCGTATCGATTTTGCTGACACCCATTGGCGTTCCCGTTCGCTGTGGGATCAGGAGTTGCCCCGACTGCCCGAAGTGGGGCTCAAGGGCAACCTGCAACTGGGCCCGGAAGGCCAGCAGTTGCTGGTATTGCGCTCGGACTACAAACGCTTTGGCCAATCAATTTCCATCAGCGTGGCTCAGGACTACACACCCGTGCGGGAAAGCTTCCGGCTGATGCGTCAGATCGGTCTGGTGCTGGGGTTGGCGGCGTTGCTGCTGGTATTGATCCTGCAGCGGGTCACCGTACGTCGCGCCTTGCGCCCGCTGGAAACCGCCCGCAACCAGATCGCCCAATTGCAGCAGGGCCAGCGCTCGCAACTCGACACCCAGGTGCCGTTGGAGCTGGAGCCGCTGGTGGCGCAGATCAACCACCTGCTGGCCCACACCGAAGACAGCCTCAAGCGCTCGCGCAATGCCCTCGGCAACCTGGGCCATGCCCTCAAAACCCCGCTGGCGGTGCTGTTGAGCGCTGCGTCGAGCGAGGCGCTCAAGGATCACCCTAAACTGAGCAAACTCTTGCGTGAGCAGTTGGAGCAGGTTCAACAGCGCCTCAACCGTGAGCTCAACCGCGCACGCCTGGCCGGCGAAACCTTGCCGGGCGCCTTGTTCGACTGTGAAAAAGAACTGCCCGGTTTGCTGGCCACCCTGAACATGGTCCACGGCGAGCACTTGGACCTCAGTTACCACGCGGCCCCAGGCTTGCAATTGCCTTGGGACCGGGAAGACCTACTGGAACTGCTCGGCAACCTGCTGGACAACGCCTGCAAATGGGCGGATGCCGATGTGCGGCTGAATATCAGTGAAACCGCCAACAGCTACCTGCTGGTGGTTGAGGATGACGGACCCGGTATCCCCGAAACCCAGCGCGATCAGGTATTCAGCCGTGGCACACGCCTGGATGAGCAGATTGATGGCCATGGTTTGGGGCTGGGGATCGTGCGGGATATCGTCGAGGTGTGGGGCGGGGTGTTGCAGTTGCAGGAAAGCGAGCTGGGCGGGCTCAAGGTGCTGATCGAATTGCCCTGTGGAAGGGGCGGTGCGACGATTCGACCGGCTCCCTCCCACATTTGACCCTCTTCAACCCTCAGACGCGGAACTGGTCCATCAACCCCTGTTGCTGATTCGCCAGGCTGTTCAACGCCTGGCTCACCCGCGCCGATTCATTGGCTTGTTCCGACAACGACTCGGTCACATCGCGAATGGTTGCCACGTTGTTGTTGATCTCCTCGGCCACCGCGCTTTGCTCTTCGGCGGCGCTGGCGATCTGCAGGTTCATGTCGCTGATCACTGTGACCGCATCGCCAATCTGGCGCAGGGCCGTCACGGCTTGGCCGACCTGTTCGACACTGCCCTGCGCCTGGCGATAACTGTTGCCCATGGAACCGACTACATCCTCGGTGCCGCTTTGCAGTTGCTCAATCACCAGGCGGGTTTCTTCCACCGATTCCTGGGTGCGCCGCGCAAGGTTGCGCACTTCATCCGCCACCACCGCAAAGCCACGACCGGCCTCACCGGCGCGGGCGGCTTCGATAGCTGCGTTGAGCGCCAGCAGGTTGGTCTGCTCGGCAATGCCGCGAATCACTTCAAGTACCGAGCCGATTTTCTCGCTATTGGCGGCCAGGCCTTCGACCTGGGCCATGGCCGTGCTCATATCCGCCGCCAGGTGGCCGATGTTGGTGGTGGTTTGGTCGATCACGGTAAGGCCGTCGCGGGTGGCCTGGTCGGCATCGCGTGCGGCTTGCGCGGCCTGGGCCGCGCTGCGGGCGACGTCCTGGGCGGTAGCACTCATTTCGTGGGAGGCGGTAGCCACCTGGTCGACCTGACGGTACTGCTGTTCCATGCCGGCGCTGGTCTGCGTGGCAATCGCGGCGGATTGGTCGGCGGTGCCACGAGCGTCCTGCACCGAGCGTTTCACTTCGGCAATGATCGGCTGCAGCTTGTCGAGGAAACGGTTGAACCAGCCCGCGAGCTGCCCCAATTCATCCTTCTTGTCGTAGGCCAGGCGACGTGTCAGGTCGCCTTCGCCGCTGGCGATGTCCTCGAGCATGTGTGCCACGCCGAGGATCGGTCGCGTCACGCTGCGGGCCATCAGCCATACCAGGATCAGGCCGATCACCGCGGCCAGCAGGCCCAGGCCCAGTTCCAGCAACGTGCCACGCGCGTTGTCGGCATCCAATTGCGCCTTCAGTGCTTCGGCTGGGCCGACCAGGACTTTTTCCGGCACATCCAGCAATACGCCCCACAGTTTGCCGTCGGGGATCGGCGCGAACGGCGCCAGCACCTTGAGTTGAAGGTCGGTGCGCAGGCTGCGGATCTGTGGGCCGCTGGCCAATGCACTGAGCACTTTAGGGCCGCTGACGGTGTCGACTTGATCCAGGCGTTTGCTTAATTGAGTGGCATCCGCACTGTAGCCGGCGAGCAAACCGGTGGAGCTGAGGATGCTCACTTGGGTCTGGCCGTCGTACAGTTTTTTGCTGGCCTGTTGGCTCACGGCCTGGAGGCTGTTGAGGTTGATGTCCACCGACAGCGACGCGATGACTTTGCCGTTGACCATCAGCGGGAACACGATGCTAGTCATCAGCACGTTCTGGCCGTTGATCATATAAAAGTAGGGTTCGATCACGCATGGCTTGAGGGTGGTGCGTGGGCAGGTGAACCAGGCGTTTGCCGGTTCACCGCTGGGGCCGATGCTGGTGTCGGCCATGTCGCTTTCAGGCAGCGCCATCGAGGTGAGTGTGCCCGGAGTCGGCTGAGACCAGTACAGGGCGAAGCGGCCCTTGTTGTTACTGCCCAGCTCCGCCTGATCGGCGAACAACTCGTCCTTGCCGTCCAGCGCGTTGGCTTCAAACACCAGGGACAAACCCAGCAAGTCCGGGTTGGCCTGCAGCGCGGCCTTGACCTGGCGGGTCAGGTCTTCGCGGGTGTCGAAGGCATCGAGGAAGCGCTTTTCGGCCTGTTCGCGCAGGAACAGGACCTGACGGGAAAAACCGTGGCCGTATTGGTAGGCATCCATGAACTGTCGACGAATACCCAGCGCCTGCGCTTCGCCCTGGGCTTCGATGCGTGCCTGGGCGGAGGTGTTGAGCATCTGCATGCTGGACGCCTGAACCTGCTCCGAGCTTTGCGCCATGCGATACAGCGACAAACCCACCAGTAGGGTCACGATCCCTAGCAGGCAAAGACCGGCGAGCAGGGTGATTTTCCACTGAATGGAGAGCTGCCTGAGCGACATCGGGACATCCTTAACCTGAAAGCACATAGAGTCAGTTTATCGGCCGCTGTGAAGGCTTCTTTATTCAAACAATCAATTTAAATCTGAAATCGGTGTCGTTTTTTGACATGTAGCCCTACCTGCTGCAAAGTGCGCGCCCTCTAATAAGACCTCCTTAAAGCCTGCACGCGGGTCGCCAGCCAATGGCCACCTGGGCGCGGGCATGCCTGTTTTTTATGTTTCTGCTTGAGGTAACCATGATTAACGCAGTCATCGCCGCGGTCGGCACCATGCTGGTGCTCAGCCTGTCCCGCGTGCATGTGGTCATCGCCATCATTGTCGGCGCCCTGGTGGGCGGGTTGACCGGTGGCCTGGGCATCGAAGCCACGCTCAAAGCCTTCAACGGCGGTTTGGGCGGCGGCGCGACCGTGGCGTTGTCCTACGCATTGCTCGGCGCTTTCGCGGTGGCGATTGCCAAGTCAGGCCTGGCCCACGCCCTGGCGGACAAGGCGCTGTTGCTGGTCGACCGCCAGGAAGCCAGCGGCGGCAGCCACGTCAAATGGCTGTTGATCGGCCTGCTGTGGGCAGTCGCGATTGCATCGCAGAACATCCTGCCGATCCACATTGCGTTTATCCCGCTGCTGGTGCCGCCACTGTTGTACGTGCTGACTAAGCTGCAACTGGACCGCCGCCTTGTTGCCTGCGTGATGACCTTCGGCCTGATCACCCCCTACATGTTCTTGCCGGTGGGCTTCGGCAACATCTTCCTTAACCAGATCCTGCTGGCCAATGTGGCCAACAGTGGGGTGGACATCAGTCAGGTCAACGTGACCCACGCCATGAGCCTGCCCGCCCTGGGCATGGTGGTTGGCCTGTTGGTGGCGGTGTTTATCAGCTACCGCAAAAAACGTGTGTATGACCTGGAAAAAATCGAGCGGGTCGAGCAAGTGGCCGTTCAGTACAACCCGCTGACCCTGATGGTGGCCGGCGTGGCGATTGCCTCGGCGTTCATCATTCAACTGTGGCTGGACTCGATGATCATCGGCGCTTTGGCCGGCTTCCTCATCTTCTCGGTGTCGGGGATTGTGCGCTGGCGCGACACCGACGACCTGTTCACCGAAGGCATGAAGATGATGGCTATGATCGGCTTCATCATGATTGCGTCCTCAGGCTTTGCCGAGGTGCTCAAGGCCACCGGCGACGTGCGCTCGCTGGTGGAAACCTCGGCGGCGTTCATCGGCCACAGCCGTGGGGTCGGTGCGTTGTTGATGTTGCTGGTGGGCCTGTTGGTGACCATGGGCATCGGCTCGTCGTTTTCCACGGTGCCGATCCTTGCCGCGATTTTTGTGCCGCTGTGTGTGCAGTTGGGCTTCAGCCCGATGGCCATCGTGTGCATCGTCGGTACGGCGGGGGCGCTGGGCGACGCCGGTTCACCGGCGTCGGACTCGACACTCGGCCCGACCTCCGGCCTGAATATCGACGGCCAGCATCACCATATCTGGGACACCGTGGTGCCGACGTTCCTGCACTACAACATCCCGTTGCTGGCATTTGGCTGGTTTGCGGCGATGACGCTCTGATCTACAGATTCATTGACGTTGGTCGATAACCTCTCAAGTCGCCTAATAAGAGAGAAAAGCCATGCGTCTGAATTTGAAGGCCAAAGTACTGTCCCTCGCGATCGTGCCGGTGCTGCTGTTTGCCGTGGTGATCAGCCTGACCACCGTATGGATCCTCCAGGGGCAGGCGCGCAACGAGGTGGATGAAACCCGCCAGCGCCTGCTCAACGACGCCAAGGCCACTCTGCAAAGTTATGTAGAAGTGGCCATGACCACCATCAAGCCGCTTTACGACGCTGCCGCACCTGGCGACACAGCGGCGCGCGCCGAGGTGGTCAAGCTGCTGTCCAACACCCGCTACGGCAAGGACGGTTACTTCTTCGGCTACGACTCCGAGACCATCCGCCTGTTCAAGGGCAACAGCCCCGACGGCGTGGGCAAGAGTTTCAAGGACAACCGTGACCCCAACGGCGTCTACGTCAACCGCGACTTGGTCAAGGTCGGTAAGGACGGCAGCCACTACCTGCAATACAGCTCCACCCAACCCGGCCAGACCGAACTGGTGCCCAAGCTCGGCTACACCGAATACCTGCCCAAGTGGGACATGGTCATCGGTACCTCGGTGAACCTGGACGGCATCGAAGCCCAGGTGGCAGTGGTCGAGGCCAAGGTAGAAAAGCGCATGGAAGGCGTGTTGCTGAGCATCCTTGGCGTGGCCGCGGTAGTGCTGTTGGTGATTGCCGCCGTGGGCATGCTGCTGGCCAATACCATCCTGCGTCCGCTGCACCTGATGAAAGCCAACCTTGATGACATCGCGGCCGGTGAAGGCGACTTGACCCGCCGCCTGGCCATCACCAGTCAGGATGAGTTGGGCGAGCTGGCCGGCGCGTTTAACCGGTTTGTCGACAAGATCCACGGCCTGGTGCGCCAGATCACCGAAATGACCGCGCAACTGACCGGGCTGGTGAGCCAGGTGTCCGACCAGGCCCAGCGCTCGGAGCAGGCCATGGAACGCCAGCGCCACGAGACCGACCAGGTGGCCACCGCGATCAACCAGATGTCCTCGGCTGCGCAAGAAGTGGCGCGCAGTGCCCAGGGCGCCTCCGTGGCGGCGCAACAGACCGACGCCGAAGGCCAGGCCGCCAAGCGGGTGGTGGACGGTAGCATCGCGCAGATCCATGCATTGGTGAGCGATATCCGCAGCAGCGGCGTATCCCTCGACAGCCTGCAGCAGGATGTGGCGTCGATTGTCAGCGTATTGAGCGTAATCCGTTCGATTGCCGAGCAGACCAACCTGTTGGCCCTGAACGCGGCGATTGAAGCCGCGCGGGCAGGGGAGGCCGGCCGTGGTTTTGCGGTGGTCGCCGACGAAGTACGTGCCCTCGCCAGTCGCACCCAGACCAGCACCCAGGAAATCCAGGGCATGATTGACCGCCTGCAAAAAGGCACGGTCGCCGCCGTGGACGCGATGCGCCGCTCCAGCGATGCCGGTGACGGCACTTCGGCCCAGGCCAATCAGGCTGGCGCATCCCTGGACACCATGGCCCAGTTGATCGGCACCATTAATTCAATGAACGCACAAATCGCCAGCGCCGCCGAAGAACAGACCGCTGTGGCCGAAGAGATCAACCGCAGCGTGCACCAGATTGCCGTGGCGGTGGACAGCGTGGCAGACGAAACCCAATTGGGCGCCCAGACCTCTCGCAGCCTGGCGGATCTGGGGCATCGTTTGGGGCAATTGGTCGGGCAGTTCCGGATTTAAACGTCGCGCATCAGCAAGCCGAAGCGCAAGTCCATCTGGGCCGGGAGCGGCACATACACTGTGTGTCCGTCCCCCGGCGCGACCTCGATGGCTTCGCCCTTGGCGTTGCGCAAGTCGGCCAGGTCAAAGTGGAAATTGCCGGCGGGGGTCATCAGCTCCAGGTGATTACCCACGGCAAAGCGGTTTTTAACCTTGACCTCGGCCAGGTCGCCCCGGCGCTCGCCGGTCAACTCGCCCACAAACTGCTGGCGCTCGGATACTGAGCTGCCGTTCTGGTAGTTCTGGTATTCATCGTGCACATGGCGGCGCAGAAAACCCTCGGTGTAGCCGCGTTGGGCCAGGGACTCCAGATTGGTCATCAAGCCACGATCAAACGCGCGACCGGCCACTGCATCATCAATGGCCTGGCGATACACCTGGGTGGTGCGTGCGCAGTAGAAGTGGGACTTGGTGCGGCCTTCGATTTTCAGCGAATGCACACCCATGTGAGTCAGGCGTTCTACGTGCTGCACCGCGCGCAGGTCCTTGGCGTTCATGATGTAGGTGCCGTGTTCGTCTTCGAAGGCGGGCATCTGCTCATCGGGACGGTTGGCCTCCTGCAACAGGAACACCTGATCAGTCGGTGCGCCCATCCCGAGGGTCGGCTGATACTCCTGGACGATATCCCCCGTGGCGTTCTCCACCGCCGGTGTGGCCTGGTATTTCCAGCGACAGGCATTGGTGCAACTGCCTTGATTGGCGTCGCGCTTGTTCATGTAGCCCGAGAGCAGGCAGCGCCCGGAATAGGCCATGCACAGGGCACCGTGTACAAACACCTCCAGCTCCATGGCCGGCACCTGCTGGCGGATTTCTTCAATCTCTTCCAGTGACAGTTCCCGCGACAGGATCACTCGGCAAATCCCTTGCTGCTGCCAGAACTCCACGCTGGCCCAGTTCACCGTATTGGCCTGCACTGACAAGTGAATCGGCATCATCGGAAAATGCCGACGTACCAGCATGATCAGGCCAGGGTCAGACATGATCAGTGCGTCCGGGCCCATGGCGATGACCGGGGCCAAGTCCTTGAGGAAGGTTTTGAGTTTGGCGTTGTGCGGCGCGATGTTGACCACCACGTAAAAGCGCTTGCCCTGTGCATGAGCCTCGTCAATGCCGAGGGCCAGGTTGGCGTGGTCGAATTCGTTGTTGCGCACGCGCAGGCTGTAGCGCGGCTGGCCGGCGTACACCGCATCGGCGCCGTAGGCGAAGGCGTAGCGCATGTTTTTCAGGGTGCCGGCGGGGGCGAGCAGTTCGGGGGCGATGATAGGAGGCATGGGCTTGGGTCGCAAAAAGGCGCGAGGGTAGTTGAAGCGGCGCAAGGCTTTATTGATCTGGGTCTACGCTTACCTCAACAAAGATGGCACTCCCAGGAGTTGCGGGGGACTAAGCACCGGGACGCATACGCGCGCCCTGCTTTTTTGACATGGATCGAACATGAATCAAACCAACCTGCAATTCAAAACCCTGTTGCTGCTGCTGGTCCTGGTGACCATCGCCTTTATCTGGATATTGCTGCCGTTCTACGGTGCGGTGTTTTGGGCCGTGATCCTCGGCATCATCTTTGCCCCCATGCAGCGCCGCCTGCAGCAGCGGTTCGGCTGGAACCGCAACCTTACATCCCTGAGTACCTTAATGGTGTGCCTGGTGATCGCGATCCTGCCGGTGATCATCACCAGCGCCTTGCTCGTGCAAGAGGGCGCGACGCTCTACAAAAACATCGAGAGTGGCAAGCTCGACGTGGCCGGTTATATCGAGCAGTTCAAGCACTTCCTGCCGCCTTACTTCCAGCACCTGCTGGACCGCTTTGGCATGGGTAACCTTGAGGGGCTGCGTGAGAATATCGTTAAGAGCGCGATGCAGGGCAGCCAGTTCTTCGCGTCCCAGGCGTTCAGCTTTGGGCAGGGAACGTTTGATTTCCTGGTGAGTTTTTTCATCATGCTGTATCTGCTGTTTTTCCTGCTGCGCGACGGTCCGGAACTGGTGCGCAAAGTGCGTACGGCAGTGCCGCTGGCCGAGCCGCAGAAGCGCCGGTTGCAGCTGAAGTTCAATCGGGTGGTGCGTGCCACGGTCAAGGGCAACGTGTTGGTGGCCGTGACTCAAGGGGCACTGGGTGGTTTGATTTTCTGGTTCCTGGACATTCCCAGTGCGTTGCTCTGGGCGGTATTGATGGCGTTTCTGTCGTTGCTGCCAGCGGTGGGCGCGGGGATTGTGTGGGGGCCTGTGGCCGCCTACTTCCTGCTGAGCGGTTCGATTTGGCAGGGCATCGTGTTGAGCTTGTTTGGCGTGTTTGTGATTGGGCTGGTGGACAACGTGCTGCGCCCGATCCTGGTGGGCAAAGACACCAGGATGCCGGACTACCTGATCCTGATCTCGACGCTGGGCGGCTTATCGGTGTTTGGCCTCAACGGGTTTGTGATCGGGCCGCTGGTGGCGGCGCTGTTCATGTCCAGTTGGGCGCTGTTTGTCGAAAGTAAGCCTCGGGTCAAGCTGCCATTGCCATAAGTCTCAGGCGTGGAGCCGGAAATTCGAGGCGTTTTGCAGTTGTTTTTCGGCGGCGGACAGGGACGTGAGTGGTCCGCTGATGGTTTCGCCGTCGCGTACCAGGTACCAGCAGGCAAGCAAACCCAGCTCCCGAAGAGGGGCGGGGACGGCGCTGCCGATGACAGACATGATTTGAACAGTTGGCATAAGGGGCCTCCAATCGCTATGGGGGTCACCTTAAGGGGCCTGGCGGCTTAAGAAAAATCACCTGGCTCAATAGTCGACATCAACAAGAGACGTCAGTCGACCACCTGATCGAGCATGCTCACCACTTCCTGCTCATTGAGCAGACCTTTGCGCACAAGGTTTTCCGCCAGCAACGCCAGGAATTTTGCGGTGCGGTGGCCTTCCAGGTGCTTGAGTTCCGTGAGGGCGCTGTAAACCTTGCTGGACGTACAGAGGCCAGCGGTGCGGTGCGGGTTTTGTGTGGGCATGGTCTGTCGTCCTTGTTGTTATTGGGTGGACTGCATCGATAGTGGGAGTGTGTCGTGACACAAACATGACAGCGTGAGCCCCGGTCGGGCAAGTAGACTTTCGAACTGAATAGTGCGCGATTGTCGCTTGGCCATTGTCCTCAGAGCGACCTTGGCGCGATAAATCCGGTCGTTGTGTACAAAAAAGGCCTCGCTTGTTGGGCGAGGCCTGTTTCGAACATGAAGATAAGGGCTTACCAGCCGTGACGGTAGTAGCCGTGGGGAGGGCCGTAATAACCACGCGGTGGGCCGTAATAGACGGGAGCCGGGCGGTAATACACCTCTTGCTGCACGTACACAGGTGGAGGCGGTGCGTAGTAGACCGGTGGCGGCGCGGCATACACCGGCTGCGGTTGCACGTACACCGGCTGCTGCACATAGACCTCACGGGGTTGGCTGGCAACCACGGAGCCCACCACGGCGGCGCCGACCAGTGCACCCAAGACGGCCGGGCCACCCCATCCACCACCGTGGGCGGAGGCTTGGCCGGCCATAGCGAGTGCACCTACCAGCAAGGCGATCTTGGGGAGTTTACGAATCATGGTCATTCCTCGGTTGGCCCCTGCGCTTGTGGTCTGCAGTCAATAGACTCAAGTAATGTCGCGGGGATACTTTTAAGACAACGTATTTCTGAAAAACAGCACGGCCGCTAGGTAAAGGTTGTGTAAGGTCTGTACCGATTTGCTTACTCAAAGGAGTTATCCATGCAGATGCACCCCAACAAGGACACCCAGCTGTGCATGTCATTGTCGGCCCGCCCCGGGAATTTTGGCCTGCGTTTTCATAACCACCTGTACGAACAGTTGGGTCTGAATTTCTACTATAAGGCGTTCAGCAGCCAGGATTTATCGGGAGCGATAGGCGGTATCCGGGCGTTGGGCATTCGTGGTTGCGGGGTGTCGATGCCGTTCAAGGAGGCCGCTATTGCCTTGGTGGACGAACTCGACGATTCGGTTCAGGCCATCGCCTCCCTCAACACCATCGTCAATACCGGCGGGCATCTGAAGGCTTACAACACGGATTACATCGCCATCGAGCAATTGCTGAAAAAGCACGATGTGCCCAAAGACTCCACGTTCGCCCTGCGCGGCAGCGGCGGTATGGCCAAGGCCGTGGCCAGCGCCTTGCGTGACGGCGGTTATGCCAATGGCGTAATCGTGGCGCGCAATGAAGCAACGGGCAAGGCGCTGGCGCAGAGCCTGGGGTATGAGTGGCTGGCTGAACTGGGCGACCTGCGCCCGCAGATGCTGGTCAACGTGACACCGATTGGCATGACCGGCGGCGCCGAGGCAGATGCGTTGGCGTTTGAAGCGGATGCGGTTGATAACGCCGAGACGGTGTTCGACGTGGTGGCGATTCCCGCCGAAACGCCGTTGATCGTGCGTGGACGGGCCCAAGGTAAGCGCGTCATTACTGGGCTGGAAGTGATTGCAATCCAGGCGCTGGAACAGTTTGTGCTCTACACGGGCGTGCGGCCGACCCCGGAACAGTTCGAAAAAGCCGTGGCTTTTGCCCGGAGCTGAAGATCGCTGGTAATCAACTGTGGGAGGGGGCTTGCTCCCGATAGCGCTGAGTCAGTACAAGCTGTTCCAACTGAAGCACCGCCATCGGGAGCAAGCCCCCTCCCACATGTTGATCTTCAGGGAGGCAGTTACTTAGCTTTATCTCTACGCATTCACGGTCAACATATTGCCGGACTGGAATCCACTCAACTGTGGGAGGGGGCTTGCTCCCGATAGCGCTGAGTTAGTACAAGCTGTTCCAGCTGAACCACCGCCATCGGGAGCAAGCCCCCTCCCACATGTTGATCTTCAGGGGGGCAGTTACTTAGCTTTAACTTTACGCATTCACGATCAACACATTGCCGGACTGGAATCCACTCAACTGTGGGAGGGGGCTTGCTCCCGATAGCAGTGTGTCAGTCAAATCTGTTCCAACTGAACCGCCCCCTCCCACAGTTTTTACCGAGTTATGCCTGTTCCAGCTGTGCGAGGCGCTCTTCCAGCGCTGCGATCCGCGCTTCCAGCTCTTCAATACGCTCCACAGACACTCCAGCCCCGCGCTCCACAGGATTCCCTCGCGCCGCGATGATTACCTCGATATCCGCCGGATCCCCAAGCGCATGGGTATACCGATCTTCCCGCTGCCCCGCCTGACGCGGCACCAGCAGCGCCAACCCGCGTGCAATCAGGCGTTCCAGTTGGTGCACCACCTGCTCGGCATCTTCGAAATCATGCATGCGTCCGCTGCGGGTCAGTAGTTCATTGACGGTCTGCGGGCCACGTAAAAACAGCAGCCCGATCAGGATCACCTGCGCCGGTACCAGCTCCAGTGCCTTGTCCACACGGTGTTCCCAACGGTCTGCGCGGCTGCCCATCACCAGGCGGGTGAAGCCTTGGCCTTCCAGTACGCGCAGGCTTTGCCCGACCTGGCCCTGGCTGAGGTTTGTCACTGGTTCACGGCTGGTCTTCTGGTTGCAGGCCAGCACCAGGGCGTTGAGGGTCAGGGGGTAGGTCTCCGGGTTGGTGGCCTGTTTTTCGATCAGGCAGCCCAGAATGCGGATTTCCGTGCTGTTCAGGCGCGGCTCAGGGGTGTCGGTGTCGTGCTCGGCGGTCATCGCGCGTTCCCTATGCAGTGAAGGCCACTAGCGTAATCCTGAAAAAATAAAAGACAAGCGCCGGGCATGGCTATAATCGCCGCTGGTTCCAACCCTGCCATTACCGATGAGACTGTCATGACTATTTCCCTGTACGCCGCCTCCATCCCAGTCTTCAAGCAAATGCTTAACGCCCTCAGCGATGTGCTGAACAAGGCCGAAGCCCACGCTACTGCCAAGAACATCGAACCCAACGCTCTGTTGCAAGCGCGTCTGTTCCCGGACATGTTCGCACTGGTGCGCCAGGTGCAGATCGCCGTCGACTTCGCCAAAGGCGTTTCTGCGCGCCTGGCCGAGATCGAAGTGCCTAAATACGAAGACAGCGAAGTGACCTTCGCCGACCTACAAGCGCTGATCGCCAAGGTCCTGGCGTTTGTCGACACCATCAAGCCTGAGCAAGTCGACGGCAAAGAAGGTATCGAGATCATCACCCGCCCAGGCACCCCGAAAGAGAAGCGCTTCAGCGGCCAGTCCTACCTGCTGACCTACGGCCTGCCGCAGTTCTTCTTCCACGTCACCACCGCTTACGCCTTGCTGCGCCATAACGGCGTTGAAGTGGGCAAGCGTGACTACATGGGCGCGTTCTAAGCTTCCATAAAAAAACCGGGGCAGTTCCCTCTGGAATCGCCCCGGTTTTTTTGTGCGCGAACGTTAAGCTGGTTGCTCTTCCTTGCCCAGGCACGCAGCGGCGGTGAACAGCACATCGGTGGAGGAGTTGAGCGCAGTTTCCGCCGAATCCTGCAGCACACCGATGATGAAGCCGACGGCCACCACCTGCATGGCGATTTCACTCGGAATACCGAACAGGCTGCACGCCAGCGGGATCAGCAACAGCGAACCCCCGGCCACGCCTGATGCGCCGCACGCACACACGGCCGCGACCACGCTAAGCAGCACGGCGGTCGGCAGGTCGACATTGATGCCCAGGGTATGCACGGCGGCCAGGGTCAGCACGGTGATGGTGATCGCGGCGCCGGCCATGTTGATGGTGGCACCCAGCGGGATCGACACTGAATAGGTGTCTTCATGCAAGCCCAGGCGTTTGCTCAACGCCAGGTTTACCGGAATGTTCGCTGCGGAGCTGCGGGTGAAGAACGCGGTGATGCCGCTCTCGCGCAGGCACATCAACACCAGCGGATAGGGGTTGCGGCGCAGCTTCCAGAACACGATAGCCGGGTTGACCACCAAGGCCACGAACAGCATGCAGCCGATCAACACCAGCAGCAGGTGCGCGTAGCCGAGCAGGGCGCCGAAACCGGAAGTGGCAAGGGTCGAGGCGACCAGGCCGAAAATACCCAGGGGGGCGAAGCGGATAACTACGCGCACGATCAGGGTCACGCCGTTGGAGAGGTCGTCGAGCACGGTGCGGGTGGTTTCGCCCGCATGGCGAATGGCGATGCCCATGCCGATCGCCCAGGCCAGGATGCCGATGAAGTTGGCGTTCATCAGCGCGCTGATCGGGTTGTCCACGACGCTGAGCAGCAGGCTTTGCAGCACCTCGTCGATACCGCCGGGAGCGCTGACGGCGGCGTCATGGGTGACGAGCACCAACGGCGAGGGAAACCACATGCTTGCAATCACCGCCACCACGGCGGCGGCGAATGTGCCCAGCAAATACAGGAACAGAATCGGTTTGATATGGGTTTCCTGGCCGTGTTTATGGTTGGCTATCGAGGCCATCACCAGCACAAACACCAATATCGGCGCGACTGCCTTGAGCGCGGCGACAAACACTTTGCCGATAAATCCGGTGGCTCTGGCGGCTTCAGGCAACAGCAATGCCAGCAGAATGCCGGCGATTAAACCGATGACGATTTGCGTGACCAGGCTGACGCGTGTCAGCCGTTGGAGGAGGGAAGGGGCAGGAGTCATAAACAGTTGTCTCTAGTTTTTTTAGTAGGGCGCAGCATTGCAGGCGAAAGCGCTGTAGGAAGCAGGCGGCGAGTCTAGCATGCTGTAGGACATGTCCCGTTTAGTGCGGCATTCCGTCACCCACGGCGGCGAGCCTTGTTCAACTCCGGACATACTCTGTTAAGATTCGCCCCTCTCAACTTTCCTATCCGTCAGCGGGCCCTTCGGGCTGTCGTTGATGTCGTTGTTTCTGGAGTTTTCATGCTGTTTCCCATCCTGCTGCTGTCGGCCGCCGGCTTTACCGTGCTGACCACAGAATTCATCATCGTCGGTCTGCTGCCGTCGATTGCCCGGGACCTGAATGTCAGCGTGTCCCAGGCAGGGCTGCTGGTGACGCTGTTCGCGTTTACCGTAGCGGCGTTCGGGCCGTTCCTAACGGCGTACTGCGCTCGTTTCCCGCGCAAGCGCCTGTTTATCACCATCCTGATCATGTTCGCGGCAGCCAACACCGTGGCCGCGCTGGCGCCGAATATCTGGGTAATGGCCGTGGCGCGTCTGATTCCGGCCCTGGGCTTGCCGGTGTTCTGGGCCTTGGCCAGCGAAACGGCGGTGGACATCGTCGGCCCGGAATACGCTGGGCGTGCCATTGAAAAGATCGGCTTCGGCATTGTCTGCGCCACGGTATTTGGCATCCCGGTGGGCACGCTGATTTCCGATATGTTCGGCTGGCGTACCGCGTTCGCCATCCTGGCCGTGGTGGCGTTGGCCAAGGCTTTGCTGCTGTTTATCTACTTGCCAGTGACGAAACCGAAAAACGACGAAGTGACACTGCGCTCGCAGTTCAAGATCCTGCGCAACCCCTTGATGCAGGGGCATATCCTGCTGTCGATCCTGGTGTTCAGCGGCATGTTCACGGCTTATACCTACCTGGCGGACATCCTTGAACGCCTGGCCGGTTTCGACGGGACCCTGGTGGGCTGGTGCCTGATGGGCTTTGGTGCTGTCGGGCTGATTGGCAACTCTTTGGGCGGCCGCGCTGTGGATCGCCACCCGTTGATCGCGTCCATGGTGTTCTGCGGTTTCATGATCGCCGGCATGGTGGCATTGGTGCCGGCGATTCACTCCACCGTCGGCCTGGCAGCAGCGATGGCGGTGTGGGGCGTGACCCAAGCGGCGATGTTCCTGGTCAGCCATGTACGACTGATGAAGGCCGCGCCCCATGCGCCGGCGTTCGCCGCGTCGCTCAACATTGCCGGGGCCAACCTGGGGATTGGCTTGGGGGCGTTGGTCGGCGGGCACGTCATCGACACCTTTGGCCTGGGCAGTCTGGGCTTTGCGGCGTCCGGGTTTATCCTGGTGTCGATCCTGCTGGCGCTGTGGCTGATGACCGCCAAACAGCCGGTCGCGTCCGGGGCCTGAGTCTTCAGGGCAGGGCGGTGAACAGCTCGCGCCTTGCCCCTTCGGTAATCGCCACGATGCCGGGGTGCTTGACCTTGCGTTCCACCGAGATCGCGTAGAACGACTCGGTGACCGCATCGGTCTGACCGATCAGCGCCACGCCGTACTGGCGCACCACCTCCTCGGCGATCACGCTGGGAGCGATAAAAATCCCGCTGCCGGATTGGCCAAACGCCTGCATTAGGGCGCTGTCATCGAACTCGCCGATGATCTTCGGCTGGATCTGCTGCTCGGCGAACCAGCGTTGCAAGCGGCTGCGCACCACCGTCTCCGCGCCTGGAATCAATAGCGGCGCGCCGTGCAAGCACTGTGGGAAATCGCCGCCATGTTGGTCGGCCAATGCCTGAGTGGCAAAAAAGCTGATGCCACACTCCCCCAATTTCTGGCTGTAGCCCTTGATGTCGAGGTGCGACGGCATCGGGCTGTCGGAGATCACCAGGTCCAGGCGCTGGATCGCCAGGTCGGCCAACAGGCGTTCGAGTTTGTCTTCGCGGCAGGTGATGCGCAGCGGCTCGCTCAGCTCCATGGTCGGTGCGATCAGACGGTAGACGATGGACTTGGGCACCACATCCGCCACACCGACCCGGAACACAATCTGCTGTTGATCGGGTTGCGCGCGCAGCATTGCTTCCAATTCATTGCCGGTCTGGAACATGTGCTCGGCATAGGGCAGAGCCTGGCGCCCGGCTTCGGTCAGCTCCAACTGGCGGCCGACTCGTTGAAACAGGGCGATACCGAAGGTTTGTTCCAGCAGGCTGATCTGCCCGCTGATGGTCTGGGGCGTGAGGTTCAATTGCTCACAGGCGCGCACAATGCTGCCGGTTTTGGCCACGACCCAGAAGTAGTGCAATTGTCGGTAATTGAGCATGGCAGCCATCACTTCGTAAAAACCGAAGTATATGCTAGAAAAATACGAATTTTACTGAAGTGTTCGCGTGCATAGAATGCCTCGCTATCGCGGGGCCACTATTTGGACCCAATGGTTCTAACGAGGAATACATGATGAAGCTCAATTCCCTGGGCGCGGCATCGTTGCTTGCGCTTACCTTGGTAATGATCAGCGGTTGCGATCAGGTCGAGAAAAGTGCTCAGCAGGTCTTGGGCAAGGCCACCGAGTCGGCCAAGCAAGCCATCGATGACACCCACAAGGCTGCCGAGCAGGCATTGAGTGAAGCGACACAAGGCCTTATCAGTCCGCAAAAAAAGGACGATCAGGAAGAAAACGAGTCTGACTCGAACAGTAAAGAAGCTTAATTTCCCGGCACAACCTCAGGACTGACCTATGGATTACCTTTTACAACTGGCCGCCAGCCCCACCGCCTGGGTTGCACTGGCCACCCTGATCGTCATGGAAATCGTGCTGGGCATCGATAACCTGATCTTTATTTCGATCCTCACCAACAAATTACCCGAGCAGCACCGGGCCAAGGCACGGCGCATCGGTATCAGCATGGCGCTGATATTGCGCCTGGGCCTGTTGAGCACTATCGCGTTTATCGTGCAGTTGACGGCACCGGTGTTTGAAGTACTCGGCCAGGCGTTTTCGTGGAAGGACATGATCCTGATCGCCGGTGGTCTGTTCCTGGTGTGGAAGGCCACCACCGAGATCCATCACAGCATGGACCCGGAGCCTGAAGAGAAAGCGTCGGTTGGCAACACCGTGGCCATTGGCTTCGCCGCGGCGATCGGGCAGATCCTGCTGCTCGACCTGGTGTTCTCCATCGACAGCATCATTACCGCCGTGGGCATGACCGAGCACTTGCCGATCATGATCATTGCCGTGGTGACCTCGGTGATCGTGATGCTGGTGGCGGCTGAGCCGTTGGCCAAATTCATCAACGACAACCCGACCGTGGTGATGCTGGCCCTGGGCTTCCTGATCATGATCGGCATGACGCTGATCGCCGAAGGCTTCGGCGCCCATGTGCCTAAAGGCTACGTGTACGCAGCCATGGCCTTCTCGGCGGCCATCGAATGCTTGAACATCGCACGACGCAACCGTCACAAGCGTTTGCTCGCTGCCCGCCAGTAATCGCTGAAACCTGAAAGCCGGCTGTGCTCGCAAGCGCCCAGCCGGCTTTTTGCTGTCTGGTAGACTCCCCCCACTTGTTACTTTGAGGTCCACCATGAACCAGCCGATTCGCCTTACCCAGTACAGTCACGGCGCGGGTTGCGGTTGCAAGATCTCGCCCCAGGTATTGGAAGTGATCCTTGCCGGCAGCGGCGCACAGAACCTCGACCCCAACCTGTGGGTCGGCAATGCCTCGCGGGACGATGCGGCGGTGTATGCCATCGACGACGAGCGCGGTGTGGTCTCCACCACGGACTTTTTCATGCCGATTGTCGATGATCCCTTCGACTTCGGCCGCATAGCCGCCACCAATGCTATTAGCGACATCTACGCCATGGGCGGCGACCCGTTGATGGCCATCGCCATTCTCGGCTGGCCGGTTAACGTGCTGGCGCCGGAGATTGCCCGGGAAGTGATTCGCGGTGGCCGTTCGGTGTGCGACGCCGCCGGTATCCCCCTGGCAGGCGGCCACTCCATCGACGCGCCGGAGCCGATCTTCGGCCTGGCCGTGACCGGCATCGTGCAAAAGCGCCATATGAAGCGCAACGACACCGCCACTGCTGGCTGCCAGCTGTACCTGACCAAGCCCTTAGGCATCGGCATCCTCACCACTGCCGAAAAGAAGGGCAAGCTGCGCGAGGCTGACATCGGCCTGGCCCGCGACTGGATGTGCACCCTCAACAAGCCCGGTAGCCGTTTCGGCAAGCTGGCCGGCGTGACAGCCATGACCGACGTCACCGGTTTCGGCCTGTTGGGCCATCTGGTGGAAATGGCTGACGGCAGTGGCCTGACTGCACGCATCGAATATGAAAAAGTCCCACGCCTGCCCGGGGTCGAGTACTACCTGGACCAGGGTTGCGTACCCGGCGGCACCTTGCGCAACTTTGACAGCTACGCCAGCAAACTCGGGCGCGTGCAGGAGTTGCACAAGCGCGTGCTATGCGACCCGCAGACCAGTGGCGGGCTGTTGATCGCCGTCACCCCCGAAGGTGATGCCGAGTTCCATGCCGTGGCGAAGGAACTGGGCCTGAGCCTGGAGCCGATCGGCGCACTGGTAGAGCGACAGACCAACGCGGTAGAGGTGTTTTGATGGCAACTGACATCACCGATTACCGCGACATTTTCCTCAACGACCGGCCGATGATGGATACCCGCGCGCCGGTGGAGTTCATCAAGGGCGCGTTCCCCGGCGTCGTCAACCTGCCGCTGATGAACGATGACGAGCGCCAGCGCGTCGGCACTTGCTATAAGCAGCAAGGCCAGCAGGCGGCAATCGTCCTTGGGCACCAGTTGGTCAGCGGCAAGGTGCTTGAAGAGCGCCTGGCACGTTGGACCGAGTTTGCCCAGGCCAACCCGGACGGTTACCTGTATTGCTTTCGTGGCGGCCTGCGTTCGCAATTGGTGAAACAGGTGCTCAAGGACGAGTCGGGTATCGACTATCCGCGGATCGGCGGTGGCTACAAGGCCATGCGCACGTTTCTGTTGGAGACCGTGGACCAAGCGGTCGAACAGTGTGATTTCGTGCTCTTGGGCGGCCTGACCGGCAGCGGAAAGACCGAGGTCATCAATCAGTTGAACAATGGCCTGGACCTGGAAGGCCACGCCAATCACCGTGGTTCCAGCTTCGGCAAGCGCGCCACCGGCCAGCCGTCCAACATCGACTTCGAAAACCGCCTGGCAGTGGACGTTCTGAAAAAGCGCGCACGTGGCATCGAACAGTTTGTGCTTGAGGACGAAAGCCGCATGATCGGCAGCTGCGCCTTGCCGCTGAACCTGCACCGGGGCATGCAGGTGTATCCAATGGTGTGGCTGGAAGAAAGCCTTGAAAACCGCGTAGAGCGGGTATTACGCGAGTACGTGACCGATCTGTGTGCGCAGTTCTCCGTAGCGTTTGGCGAAGCGGGTTTCGAGCGGTTTGCCGAGCGTCTGACCCAGAGCCTGGCCAATATCCACAAGCGTCTGGGGGGCGAGCGCTATCAGCGTTTGCACGCGTTGATGCAAGCGGCCCTGGCTGAACAGGCCCGCAGCGGTAGCGTGGATTTGCATCGGGGTTGGATCGTGGGGTTACGTGAGTACTACGACCCTATGTACGCGTTTCAACGTGAGAAGAAAGGTGCACGGATCGAGTTTGCCGGGGAGCAGGCAGCGGTGGTGGAATACTTGCGCGAGCGTGGGGCTCGCTCGCGCAACCGCCATCAGCCTAACCACATAACTAAAGAATGACCGCCCCGATCAGCCCACACACCACTCCCACCAGCATGGTCAACCCGGCCACCGTCACCAGCACCCGCGCATCGAAATCCTTACGCAGCATCAACAGCGACGGGAGGCTTACGCTCGGCAGGGTCATCAGCAAGGCCACGGCCGGGCCGGTGCCCATGCCCAGGGCCATCATGGTTTGTACGATGGGGATTTCAGCCGCTGTAGGAATCACAAACAACGTGCCGACAATCGCCAGCGGCACCAGCCATACCAGGCTGTTGGCCATGGCGCCGTCCACATGGGGGAACAGCCATACCCGCGCAGCACCCAGGATCAGCACCGCCAGGATGTAGATGGGGATTGTGTTCCAGAACAGCTGCCACAGGGTGCGCAACCAGCGGCTCAGGAAAGGTTGCGCCTCGATGGTGCTGACGTCGGCGACAGCGTCCAACGCCGCTTCAGGCATCTGGTCCGGGCGAGCAATGCGCTGCGCCACCAACGACACGCCCACCACCAGCACAATTCCCGCCACCAACCGCAACGCGGTAAATCCCCAGCCGAGCACAAAGCCCATGAACACCAGGGTGGCAGGATTGAGCACCGGGTTAGCAATCCAGAAAGCGAGCGCCGCGCCCACCGACACCTGCTGGCGCCGCATGCCCGCCGCCACCGGCGCCGCGCAGCAACTGCACATCATCCCCGGCAAGGCGAACAACCCGCCGCGCACGGTCGAACCGAGGCCTGCACGGCCGAACAGGCGCAGCAGCCAGTCACGGGGGATCAGCACTTGCAGCAGCGAGCCCAGGATCACCGCCAGCACCGCGGCTTTCCAGATCGCCAGGAAATACACCTGGGCATAGGCCAGCGCTGCCGCCAGGGGCGAGCTTTGTTGATCGTTGAGAATCGAGGCGCCGATGCTGTGATTGTCGGCCGCTACAAATGCCTTGAAGTAGTAGGGCGACCACTTCACGTAATAGAGGCCTATGCAGGCCACCAAGAGGAACAGCGCTGGTTTCCACCAGAACGACCAGCCCCGTACGGGCTGGGTGGAGGAGAGCTTAGACATGCTGATGATCCGCCGGTGAGTCAATAGCGACGCATCATACGCTGTCAGCTATCGGCACTCACCTGTGTCGGTTCCGGGCAGGTTTCATCGCCGTCGTTCAAGCCCTGCTTGTAGTTGCGGCTCAGCAGCGAGGCCTTGCCGTTGTGCCAGGTCAGCGTCAGTACATACAGCGTGTCGTAGTCACTGCCCGACCAATCGTCGGTAATTGTGTGTTTTTCGCCGGACGCTTCACTCGCCACCTTATTGATCAACTCCGGCAGGTAACCGTGGGACCAGGCGGTGTAGATGGTGGCGTTGTGGTATTTGTCTTCGACCAGCTCATCGGCGAGGTCGCTGGTGTCATTCGCCGAGAATTTGATATTCACCGGCAGGCCCAACTTGATGGCGCTGGGGCTGATGGTCATGAGTGGGCGGATGTAGCTGTAGGAATTGTCCAGCTCACCTTCCTCGACATTGCGCGTCGGGTTGGCAGCAAACACAAAGTTGGCCTTGCCGAATTTTTCCGGCAGCAGGGTGGCCAGGTTCATCGCGCGGTTCAGGCCCTGGCAATTGAGCTGGCCGAGTCCGCCGGCGGGTTTTTCGCCGTGGCGCAGGAACACCAGGGTTTGCACACCGTCCACCGGTTGGGCGCGGCTTTCACGGGCATCGAGGGCTGCAACCATGGCGCCGCTGACCAGCAGCAGCGGCAACATGACATACGAATAGTGTTTGAGTCGTTGCACAAGGCGCAGAGGCTTGATCTTCATTATAGGTTCGAGTCTTCGTGCGTCACGTTAAGGCGGACAAGCCTGGCCCCAATGACGCCGGTGGCGTCCTGCGGTATTCCGTGTCGTTATAGCGAGGCGCCTCCATTCACCGTTTAAGCGCACTTATGAGTGCCGGCAGGCGTATTGGTTCGCCTGCGCGGGATAATAGCCCGCTAATGTTGCGCATTGATGACCCATGCAGGACACCGGGGAGATGTCTATCATGGGGACTTTCTGCCTAGCCAGGTATTTCCTGATGAACCCACTTGCCGCATTCCCAATCAATAGCAAATGGCCTGCCCAGCACCCCGAGCGCTTGCAACTGTACTCGTTGCCCACGCCCAACGGGGTAAAAGTCTCGATCATGCTCGAAGAACTGGGCCTGCCTTACGAGGCGCACAAGGTCAGTTTCGAGACCCAGGACCAGTTGTCCCCCGAGTTCCTGTCCCTGAACCCCAATAACAAAATCCCCGCGATCATCGACCCCGACGGCCCGGCTGGCCAGCCGTTGGCGCTGTTTGAATCCGGCGCGATATTGATCTACCTGGCAGAAAAAACCAGCCAGTTGCTCTCCGAAGATCCTGCGACACGCTATGAAACGATTCAATGGCTGATGTTCCAGATGGGCGGCATCGGCCCGATGTTTGGCCAGTTGGGTTTTTTCAACAAATTCGCCGGCAAGGCCTACGAAGACAAGCGACCCCGCGACCGCTACGCCGCCGAATCCCGCCGCCTGCTCGAAGTCCTGGAAAAACGCCTGCTCGGTCGCACCTGGATCATGGGGGATGACTACAGCATCGCCGACATTGCTACCTTCCCATGGATTCGCAATCTGATCGGCTTTTATGAATCGGGCGATATCGTAGGCATCGCCGACTTCCCTAACGTACTGCGCGCGCTGGACGGTTTTGTTGCCCGCCCGGCAGTGATCCGTGGCCTTAATATTCCGAGCTGAAGCATGCCGACTTTCGATTTCAAACAACTGGATGTGTTCAGCCGCGTGTCGCTCAAGGGCAACCCGCTGGCGGTGGTTTTGGGGGCCGACAGCCTCAGCGATCAACAGATGGCGGACTTCGCTAAATGGACCAACCTCAGTGAAACCACGTTTTTACTCACGCCGCGCGATCCTCGTGCTGACTACCGAGTGAGAATTTTCACCACTGTGCATGAGCTGCCGTTTGCCGGGCATCCGACGCTGGGCAGTTGCCACGCGTGGTTGACGGCGGGCGGGGTGCCCAAAGGCGAAGAGATCATCCAGGAGTGTGAAATCGGCCTGGTGCGAATCCGTCGTCAAGGTGATGAACTGGCGTTTATCGCGCCGCCGTTGTTGCGTTCGGGGCCGCTGGAGGAGGACCTGCTGGAGCGTATTCGCCTGGGGTTGGGCCTGGAGCCGGGCTGCATCCTACGCAGCCAGTGGGTCGACAATGGGGCGGGGTGGCTCGCCGTGATGTTGGCGGATCGTGATCAAGTCCTGGCGTTGCAGCCGGATTATTCACAGCTGAAAGGGCTGGCCGTAGGCGTGATTGCCCCCTGTAACCCTGAACAAGACGACGTGGATACCCAATTTGAAGTGCGTGGCTTTGTCGCAGGCGACGGCGCGCCGGAGGATCCGGCCACGGGCAGCCTGAATGCAGGCGTTGCCCAATTGTTGCTGGGTGAAGGCCTGGCGCCGGAGCGCTACGTGGTCAGTCAAGGCACAGCCATGGGGCGCGCGGGGCGTATAAGCGTCGAACGCCAGGGCGATGAAATCTGGATCGGCGGCGCTGTTGCGGTGTGTATCGAAGGGCGTCTACAGCTCTAGATCAATACATTATTACGAGCGTCGCAATACACTGTTGGCCCCTTGGTATTTGTGCTGCCGGGGCCTGGGGGCATAAGCTTTCGCCCCAAAGTTTTAGCCTTTATGTCAGGAAAACCATGACCAGCCAGTTCCCCCAAGCCCGCCCACGCCGCCTGCGCCGCTCTCAGGAGCTGCGTGGTTTGTTCCAGGAAACCGAGTTCACCCTCAACGACCTGGTGCTGCCGATTTTCGTTGAAGAAGAAATCGACGACTTCGTACCGATCACCAGCATGCCGGGTGTGCAGCGCATCCCTGAGAAAAAGCTCGCTGCCGAGATCGAGCGCTATGCCCGTGCCGGTATCAAGTCGGTGATGACCTTTGGCGTGTCTCACCACCTGGACGCCAACGGCAGCGATACCTGGAAAGAACGCGGTCTGGTCTCGCGCATGTCCTCGATCATCAAGGACGCCGTGCCGGAAATGATCGTAATGTCCGACACCTGCTTCTGCGAATACACCGACCACGGCCACTGCGGCGTGATGCATGGCGCCCATGTCGATAATGACGCGACCCTGGTCAATCTCGGCAAACAAGCCGTAGCCGCCGCCCGCGCCGGCGCCGACGTGATCGCCCCGTCGGCCGCCATGGACGGCCAGGTCCAGGCCATCCGCCGCGCGCTGGATGACGCCGGTTTCATCCATATCCCGATCATGGCCTACTCCACCAAATTCGCCTCGGCCCTCTACGGCCCATTCCGCGAAGCCGGCGGCAGCGCCCTCAAAGGCGACCGAAAGAGTTACCAGATGAACCCCATGAACCGCCGCGAAGCCGTGCGCGAATCGCTGCTCGACGAACAGGAAGGCGCTGACGCTCTGATGGTCAAACCGGCCGGTGCCTACCTCGACATCATCCGCGACATCCGCGAAGCCTCACGTCTGCCGGTGGCGGCTTACCAGGTGAGCGGTGAGTACGCGATGATCAAGTTTGGTGCCCAGGCGGGTGCGATCGATGAGGATCGGGTGGTGCGTGAGACGTTGGGTTCGATCAAGCGCGCGGGTGCGGATTTGATCTTTACTTACTTTGCGATGGACTTGGCGTTGGCTGGGATCTGAGGGCGGCGTTTAACACTGTGCGAAGCAACCTCTTGATGTGGCGAGCGAACTTGCTCGCGTTGGGCTGCGTAGCAGCCCCCCATACCGACACTACCGATCTACCTGAAGAACTGCAGTGTCATAACCAGGGCCGCTTCGCGGCCCGTATTAGCAGATCTTTCTAATTAATCAGGTTGTTTAAGACTTTCACTACTTCATAAGTTGATATTTAGGTCGAATTATTTTTCGAGTAAGTAATTATCAAACTTTCGGATCACATGCTCCAGCCATAGTGGCCCGGTTGCCCATTGATAGGGGTAGTAATAGAAACAATATTGTTCGTGCAATAGATTTTCCTGGAATTCTGATTCATTCGTATAAGAAGCGATAAGGTCTAAGATTTCATTTCGCACCGTCAATATTACATCTTTAGAAGATTCGAGCAGAAACGTGTCGATTACCTCGTCTGCCGAAGCATGATCTTCCGGCCAGTCTTGATTGAAATAGCCACCGAAAAATTGCTGAAGCTCAGTTAATTGGTTGTTCATTTTTCTATTGGATATCCAGTTAGGAGGAGGTAACCATCCGGCATTTTAGATTTGCGCTTCAAAACTAATATGAATTTATAGACGGATACTGACTCTGTTGTGCCTTTTATTAAACTGAGTCCTACCGTCTGGGTCGAGTGTTCTCTAATAATGTGTTTGTCTTTATTTTCTTTCAAAAATTTGGATATTTCCTCGTGGCGAGAAATCAAGGTTTTAGAAACAAGGCTTTCTGCTTCCTCTAAAGTTCTGAATGTCGATGCTGCTGGTATATTTGACTCTAAATCAATTGCGCTCGCTGGCGTATCACCAAGTCGATTGGTCTTCGAGGCTTGCCTTTTGCAAGTCTTTTTTCCATATGTCGATGGCTAAACGGTAGATTTCTGAGAAAAAAACTCGGGGGTTATCTATCTGGTTTTCATCCCAAGCCATTGTTGAATGGTCCTCTGGGTTATCCTCAAAGTATGAGTGGAAATTGTAGTTTTTGGTATTTAAAGCGAGCGATAGAGTTTCCACTAATTTGTATCTGTGACGATAAGAGAGTTTGTTGTACGGATCTAGGCAGTATTTCAGTATGAGGTTTTCCCTGTCTTCAATATTGTTGGGGTCGTAGCGGGCGAGCTCTTTTCCCTTAGTTTCTTCTTGGTCGTAAATATCAAAAATCCCCACGAAATAGTACAAGCTGGCGTCGAAAGGTATTTGGTCTGAAAAAGGGTGAAATAGCATTTGTTCCTCCTTGATAGGACATAGAGTAAAAGGCGTACCGATTTTACTTGTTGAGTCGGATGATTATGGAGTTGGCAAAGCGTGGATTTGACGTCACACGGGGCGAACTCGGCGGATGGGCCTTTGTAGTGAGCAGGCTTGCCCTGCGCTGGGCTGCGAGCAGCCCCTAACTTGGCGACGCCGTTCCACCTGAGCGCCGCATCGTCCTTAGGGGGCGCTTCGCTGCCCTGCGTAAGCCTGCTCATCACCGGGAGGGGGAGTCGTCAGGATTGTTGGCGTAATGCTTCAGACTATTAAGAAGGATTCGCATAAATGCCCGCTGGTCAGTTACATCGTGGTTGAAGTAAGTCGTCATTTTTTTAAAGACTGCGTCGAAATTGTCGTTAACAGATAGGTAGTGCTCTATCGAGTCAATGAACCACTCTTGTTCTAGCTTTGTATAAGTCAAAAATTCTGGTTTTGTCAGTTTGTCGAAAAGCTCGGTAAGCTATTTTTATCGTTTATGTTTTTTGAAGGAATAAGTTTTTCCCTCCCCGAGTCATCCGTATTTCGATGTTGTAGGTAAATAGCAGGCTGCGCAGGATAGAAAGTTTAACGTGGTATTTCATGGCAGTGTTCCGTATAGGTGGTAACTGGGTTGCTGTGTCTTTTCTTTTTTTCCATACTCAAATTTGTTTTTTTTATAGCACTCTCCGATTTTTTTTCATCTTCATAGACTCACGAGATTTTCCGAGGTTGGTACAACCCAAACCTGACGTCTCCGATCTACCTGATACACCGCATCTGCCTGAAGGGGGCTGCTTCGCAGCCCGGCGCAGGGCAAGCCTGCTCACCACAGCGACTGCGATTTGTCAGTGGGAGTGGCGGTGTTGTTACCAAGTTGATGGGTCTTCGAGGCTGGCTTTTTGGAGGTCGTCTTTCCAGATTTCATTAGCTAGACGATAGATGTCTGCGAAGAAGCCTCGGGGGTTTTCTATTTCCGTTTCATCCCAGGCCATAGTTATATGTTCTTCATGATCGCTTTCGAATTCTTTAGCGAAGTCAAAGTCGGGTTTTTCGAGTGCCTCTTTTAATGCAGATATCAATATGAAGCGATGTCTATATGATAGATATATAAGTTCTTTGAGGATATAGGAGCGTATGATTGTTTCTCTGTCTGTTTTATTATTGGGATCGTATTTCCGTAATTCTTTTCCAATAGTGTCCTCAAGGTCGTATATCGATAGCGCTCCTAATATATGAGAGATATTTGGGACGTAAGGGGTGTTCATAAATGGGCATTTAAGCATTGCTTACTCACTTAGGAAATGCGGTAAATGGTCGAGTTGGATTTTTTCTATCAAATCTGATCTCCGCTTTGTCCATGCTCTCAATGTACCTAGGGTTATTTTTGTCCCTGCTGTTGGGTTTGTAGCCTCGTCCAGCGTCGGGTAACTCAACCACCACCACTGGGTTGCCCTTCATGTCAATTCCTGTAGGCGATGGCGAGTTGCCCTGCATCCTGCCTAGCGCTTTATTTATAGCGTGAAGCTGCATTTTCCAAGATTTAAATTGGGAACTGGAGTTAATTTGTGCTCTCTTCCCAGTGGTTGGATTTGTGCCGTCGATGGATCGTTGCTTCAAAGCATGGTCTGGTATCTCTGGACCATGCTTTTCAGCAGCGTGCATGTTGTACTCTTGCTCCCAATTCAGCACTTTTCGTTTCGCATTTGCTTGTGTCAGTTCGTCTATTTTTGCCTGTCGTTCAGTCCGAGCGAGTTGGGGCAGGGCGGGGGTACCCTCATTGGCGCTCGGCTTCGGATGGGCAGAAGTCGCATTAGGTTCACATCTGTCGTTAGGACAAGTACTCAATCCCAGCGGATCCACCCACCCCGTAGGATTAGGCACGTACTGGTACGCGTTGATCCCCCCCGCCAACTTCACCGGATCCGGCGTCAGGTAACGACCAACATCCGGATTGTAGTAGCGATGCCGGTTGTAATGCAGCCCGCTTTCCTGATCAAAGTATTGACCCTGAAAGCGCAGCGGATTGTCGATTTTGCCTCTGTCGAGACGGCTGATCTGGCCGTAGGCGCGGTAGTGCGCGGACCAGACGATTTCGCCGTTTGGATCGGTCAGTTCCTGCGGTGTGCCGAGGTGGTCGAGTTGGTAGTGGTAGGGCTTGGTTTCCTCAGGACCCAAGCCTTCCAGCAGTGCCAACGGGCGGAAACTGTCCGGTTCGTAAATGTAGCTGCGGTAGCTATCCGCACGATGCTCGGCAATCAGCTTGTCGCCTTGCCAGAAAAACTCCGTGGTTAAACCGTCGACGGTTTTGCTGATACGCCGCCCGAACGGGTCATAGCGGTAGCTGGCGGTTTGGCCGTTAGGCTGGGTAATGCCAATCAACCGGTGTTGGCAGTCGTAGCGGTATTCGGTGACCAGCGCGTGCCCACGGCCGCGGCGTTCGCGGATGAGGTTGCCGAAGGCGTCGTAGTCGTAATGCCGGTCGCCTTGGATCATCAGGCGGTTGCCGGCAACGATGTCGGGGCCGGGGCGGTCGTGCATGAGCAGGTTGCCGGCCGGGTTGTGGCCGAAGCGTTCCTGCAGGTCTTGGGAGTGATCGGCGCGGGTGAGGCGGCCTAGTGGGTCGTAGTGGTAGTGGTGTTCGCCTTTGCGGGTGTCGAGCAGGCGGGTGAGGTTGCCGGATCTGTCGTAGTCGTATTGGCGTTGGAGCAGGTGGTGTTCTTGCTGCGTTACGGCATGGGCGTGCAGGCGGTGCTGGTCGTCGTAGTGGTAGTGGCTGAGCAGTTGGCCTTGTTGTCGTTGGTGTTCCTGGCCGGCTTTGAACAGGTGCGAGGTGAGGGTTTTGCCGTTGAGTTCGACGGTGGCGAGGTGGCCGCCTTTGCTGTGGTTGAAGGTGAGGCGGTTGTTGTCCGGTAGGCGCAGGTGTTGAAGTTGGCCGCAGGCGTCGTAGCCATAACGCAAGGTGCCCCAGCCTTGATGCTCGGCGGTGAGGCGGTTTTGCTGGTCGTACTCGTAGGCCAGCGCCCAGTGGCCGTCGTCGACGCTGAGGAGA
This sequence comes from Pseudomonas sp. RIT357, assembly GCF_000632245.1. Lineage (NCBI taxonomy): Bacteria > Pseudomonadati > Pseudomonadota > Gammaproteobacteria > Pseudomonadales > Pseudomonadaceae > Pseudomonas > Pseudomonas sp. RIT357. Next base: position 44,697 of record NZ_JFYX01000014.1, on the reverse strand, counting down.
TTGCCTTGGCGGTCGTAGGCGTAATCGGTCTTGCTGCCGTCGGGTAGCGTTTTTCTTACGAGGCGGCCGGCGTAATCGCGTTCATAACGCGTGACGAGCTGACTGCCGTCGTCGCCGTGTTCGGTTTTTTCCTGCAGGTTGCCGTTGAGGTCGTAGACGTAGGCGGTGCGTTGCCCATCAAACCCGACTTCCTGCTGGATCAGGCCGTTGGGGTGGTAATCCAGCCGGTAGGTTTCGCCGACTTCGTTTTCAATTTCGGTCAGCAGTAGACGGACGTTGTCGTAGCGATAGTTGACCTGAGTGCCATCGGCATTGATGCGACGGCTGATCAGGTGCAGGCCGTCGGCGTATTCGTAACGGGTGATGCGCCCCAATTCATCGCGTTCGGCGGTGATTTTTCCGTAGGGGTTGTAGCTGTATTCCCGCGTTGCGCCGCCGGGCAGGACAATACGAACCAATCGACCGACTGCATCCCACTGATACTGGGTCAGCGCGCCATGTTCATCCTCGCGGGCAATCTGCCGGCCCAGGTCGTCGTAGCGATAACGCTTGATCCCACCATTGGGCAGTTGCTCTTCAACCCGTTGGCCGCGTTCATTCCACACCAACCGCTGACAACTGTGATCGGGATGCCAAACGCCAATCAGTTGCCCGTATTTGTTGTAGCTGTAGTCGGTGATATGGCCGTCGGGATCGGTCCTGCGGGTAACGTCGCCCTGGTCGTTACGCTCGTACTTCCAGACCGCTGAGCCACGCCTTACAACCCGTACGAAGCCATTGTCATGCTCGTAGGACGTTGGCTCATCGTCTCCAGGAAACAGCGCCACCAAACGTCCGGCATCGTCGTACTGATACGCCGTTACTGCACCGAGCGGATCCTGCTCGACCGTCAGTCGACCCTGGGCATCGTAGGATTTGAAATGCTTAGCACCGTCCGGATCGATGCGCTGCACCAGCCGTGCGCGGTCGTCGTGGACGTAAATTTCCTGGCTATCATCGGCGTTGTGAACGACAACACTGCCGTCGTCCCCCCAGACATACCGCGTATCCATCTGCGAAAAACTGGCCCAATGCCGGACACATCGCGCCGCTTTGCCGGACCGTTCCCACGCCCAAAAGAAACTTGCCCCACCGGCCAGACCGCGCTCAAGAATCACGTGCTGATCGTCGTAGCGGTAAACCTCGCTTTCGCCTACCGCATTGGTCGCCGAAACCAATCGGCCAATGTCGTCATAGGCGTAGGAAACAACACTCTGCTCCGTGATCCAGGCGTAAGGCTCATGTCCCTTGGCCCGCTGAACCTGGTAGTCCACCGCCATGATGCGGTCCGACTCGTAACGCAAGAACAGCGAAGAACCCGCACCGTTATCCAGCCGTTCAATGCGCCCTGAAAAGTCTCGGGAAATCCGCAGCCGGTTGTCGTACGCATCACTGATCGAGACCAACGCCCCGTCGCGAAAGTGATAAAACCGCGACGCCTGGGCCAACACCAACTCATCCGGCGACGCGCCTAAATAGATCGCTGCTTCGGCCAGGCTGTTGGTGATCGAGGGGCGAGCCACCGTTGGCAAGGGCAGGGTGGTCGAACGGTTTTCATGGTCCGTCCACGTCACGGAATCGCCCGACACAACAAGCCGATGCGCCAGCGAATGACTCCATCCAAACCCCAGCCCACAATCCACTTCCACCGCACTGGTGCGATACAACCGCGTCCACTCGAACGGCAAAATCCCGTCCAACGTGCCATCGGTGAGCGTGAGCAATTCCTCTCCGGTAACCATCGATACGGGGCAGCCGTTGGTTACCGTCTTATCCGAAGAAGCCGCTGCATCGCCCTTCGGATTCGTCGATACAGCAGGCACATCATCGACAGGCTCCTGCCTGACCAACGCCGTCTTCTGTGTCCTGTTACGAACCGCCGGCACCGGGTTGGAAATCAACTGATCCCCAGCCTTCAACGGTGCAACCGGCACCGCCTTGATCGGCGTCGCCGCACTGCTCAACAACAACGGCTTGAGCGCCTCGGCATGGGCATCCAGCTTCGGCCCCACAAGCTGCTTGGCCAGCAACTCCAATAACGCCCGCGCGCGGCCGGATTTGATCGAACTCAGCGTCTGCGCACCCACGCGTACCGCCACACCTGTGCCCGCCGTCGCCCACATCAGCAGCAGGTTGATCAGCACTTCACCGGTGATCTCGCCCAGTAATTCATACATGTCTGGCGGCGGTAGCAGACGTATCCAACTGACGATCGCCGAGACATAGATGAACAGCAGTGGCTCATCGCTCAGCACCAGCAAGCCCTTGGCAATCGCGTCTGCACCCTGTTTCAGCAGCTCATCAAGCTCGGCCTGGGAGAGGTAGTGCAGCAACTTCTCGCTATTCGCTTTGAGATCGGCGAGCAGGTCATAGAGCTGGGTGATGTTGTCCCACAGGTTGTAGAGCGCATTGGCCATCCCGGTTGAAAACGCCACGCCCTGCATCGCGCTGCGTTCCAAGGGTGTGGCGTTGGCAAAGTCTTGCCATTGGAGTTGGAACGTCTCCGTCCACTCATCCCGCAGACGACCCTCCAACCCCGCAATCACCGTCTGATAAGACGCATACAGCGCCTTGACGTGATCCTTGGAAACGTTGGGATAGAAGGTGATTTGGTAGAGCTGGTTGCGATCACACTCGGTGATTTCGAGGATGCCGCTGGGGCCGATGGTTCGATACAGCGGCAGACCCATCGGGCTGCCGTCCGCCGCGATGGCTTGCAGCATCACCGGCGTATTGCCGATAGGCACGAAGCGCGTGCTTTCGAACATATGCACCAAGGTCAACGAGTCTTGGGCACTGCACATCGCAACTGTTTTGCTCGGGGCTTTGGAAGAAACCGGCGCGACCAGCGCCACCTCGCCCCCCACCTTGAAGACCTGCTCGACTTCCAATGCCGAACCGCTCCAGAAGCTTTCGGCCCAGGTATCAAAGGTGTTCAGGCAATGACGGAAGTCCCCAAAGACGCGCTCAACATCCGGCGCCTCGGGATCCATGGGTGCCAGGACAAAGCTGGCAATGACGGGAATCAAAAGACAGCCCCATCAGTTGGGGCCTTAACGAAAAAAACCATCTGCAATCCCTCGCACTGTGTATTCAGGCGAGGGACTTTGCAGGCGTTTTCCGCAGCGGGGAGTAGCGCTTATCCGGCGCTTGCGTGGGAAGTTTCCGCGGCGTTTCCCCCCCTTCGGTCATACAGCAGGCAGGGACGCGAACCCGCGTTAGACTTACCGGTCAATATCCGCAACGCTTGGCCCATCGTCCTCAAGGAAGCCCCATGTCCCCACGCCGCCTGATCCTGTGCCTCATCCCCTTGCTGGTGCTGGCCGGTTGCTCCACTTCACGCGGTCCGCAGCAACCGGAGCGCAGCGAGGCCGAGGTGAAGGCGCAGATCGTGCGTCTGCTTCCAGCCAAGGTGGCGGATCGCAATGGTTGGGCCCAAGACATCTACACCGCTTTCGACACCCAAAAGATCTACCCCAGCACCGAGAATATTTGTGCTGTGCTGGCGGTGACTGAGCAGGAGTCCACTTATCAGGTGGACCCACCCGTGCCCAATATGGGCAAGATCGCCCAGGACGAAATTCTGCGCCGCGCCGGCAAAGTGCATGTGCCGGCCTTCGTGGTGCGCAGCGCGCTGCAATTGAAGTCGCCCACCGGAAAGTCCTACGCCGACCGGTTGAGTGCGGCACGTACGGAGAAAGACCTCAGCGCCATCTTCGACGACTTCATCAGCATGGTGCCCTTGGGCAATACGTTGTTTGGTGGCTTCAACCCTGTGCACACCGCTGGCCCCATGCAGGTCAGCATCGATTTTGCGCAGAAACAGGCGCGGGGTTATCCCTACACGGTGGACGGCACGATTCGTCGGGAGGTCTTCACTCGGCGTGGCGGCATGTACTTTGGCATCGCCCACTTGCTCGGTTATCCGGTGAATTACGACCAGCCGCTGTACCGTTTTGCCGACTTCAACGCGGGCTGGTATGCGAGCCGCAATGCGGCGTTTCAGGCAGCGGTCAGCCGTGCTTCAGGGGCTGAGTTGGCGCTGGATGGGGACTTGATCCGCTATGGATCACTGCTGCCGGGCACCACCGAACTGGCGGTGCGCTCCCTGGGCGCCAAGCTGGACATGCGTAACCCCAGCATCCGCAGCCAACTGGAGCAGGGCGAGCAGTTGGATTTCGAGGACACCACCCTTTACAAGCGTGTATTTGCGTTGGCTGACAAGGCTGCTGGTAAACCGATGCCTCGGGCGATCCTGCCGGGCATCGTGCTCAAGAGTCCAAAGATCACTCGCAACCTGACCACGGCATGGTTTGCCCAGCGGGTGGATGAGCGGTTTCAGCGCTGTATGAAGCGCTGATCACCTTTGTGGCGAGGGGGCCAGAGGACGCTCACTGGCCACAGGACGCCTGCCCCTCACGACAAACTTACGCCACAGCCAAACCCACAACCACACCACCGGGAACGCCAGGATCACGAACGGCAGCACATAGCTGGCGCGTTCCAAGGCATCTGCGGTGCCCTCTACCAGATTAGTCCCCAGGTTGCTGAACATCCGGCTGAAGCGTGAAGCTTGGTTCGCGCCATCGGATGAGCGGAAGTTCAAGGTGACGCGGTTGGTGTCGAGACGACGTTGCTGGCCGGCGGCAATCTGCGCAAGTTCCTGCAGGTCGTTTTCAATGCCGGCCTGTTCCTTGCTCAAGGCGATCAGGTCGCTAACGGTGATGTCCTTGCGCTTGGCCAGTTCGTCGAGACGTTGTTGCTGGGCCTGCAGGCGGGCTTGGCGGCGGTTTACATCGGCAACTGCGTCGGCCAGGTCTTCGGCGGTAGTGATGCGCTGGCCAAGTGTGCCGCCTTCAGCCGCCATGGCGACTATCGGTTCCACACCCGTTGGTGCGATGCGCAAGATGATCTCGCCACCGCTACCGTCTTCGGTGATACCCAGGATATTGCACGCGCCAAACCTCGCTGTTTCACACGCCTCACGGGTGGCCTGCATCCTCGGCGCGAGCAGGGCGCCGGGCAGGGCCAGGGTCAATTCATGCTCATAGGCCAATTGGGCACCGGCTTTGCCTTGTTCACCGTTGATCACCGTGGCGCGAGAGTGATCCTTGGGCGAGCAGCCGGCCAGGGCCAGGCCGGTCAGCAAGATCAACAGTGGCACGCGAAGCGATTTAGGGTTGCCGTCCGGATGGCGCATTGCAGTTCCTTGAGGTGTGCGGGGAAATTGGCGGCGATTAAAGCGGGTCTGGCGGATTAACGCAAAGCATCGCGCAAGATTTGCGCAGTTGATGGTGATGGCTACCGTTTGGAGCGTGGCGTACATGTCGAACCTGACGCCAAGGAAGAACTGCCATGATTGCTCGCGCCGTGCCTGAAGGTTTTGCCCCTCTGCCTCGTAGCAGCCCATTGCTCGACCTGCTTGGCCCTGCGTATTGCCGGGGGGAGGGATTGCAACTGGAAGTCGGCCTGCGCGCCGACAATCGCCACGCCAATGGGCGCGGCACGGTGCATGGCGGGGTCTTGGCAACCCTGGCGGATATCGGCATGGGCTACGCGATGGCGTTTTCCAGTGAGCCGCCGTTGCCGCTGATTACTGCGAGCATGACCGTGGATTACCTGGGGGCGGTGCAGGTGGGCGAGTGGATTACCGTGCGCTTGGAGCATCACAAGCGTGGGCGGCAGATGGCGTTTGGGACGGTGAGTTTGCAGGTGGGGGAGAAGGTTGTGGCGCGGGCGAATGCGGTGTTTGCGGTGCCTCAGTCTGACACCCAATGAAGATCTGATGTGGGAGGGGGGGCAAGCCCCCTCCTGCATTATCAGCCGCGTTCGAGGGCGAGGGCTACGCCTTGGCCGCCACCGATGCACAGCGTTGCGAGGCCTTTCTTGGCGTCGCGCTTGATCATTTCATGCAGCAGGGTCACCAGCACACGGCAGCCTGAAGCGCCGATGGGGTGTCCGATGGCAATGGCGCCGCCGTTGACGTTGACCTTTTCGGCATCCCATTCCAGCTCTTTGCCCACCGCCAACGCTTGAGCGGCGAAGGCTTCATTGGCTTCGATCAGGTCCAGGTCACTCAGTTTCCAGCCAGCTTTATCCAGGCATCGACGGGTGGCCGAGACCGGGCCGATGCCCATGATCGCCGGGTCGACGCCGGCGTTGGCGTAGCTGGCAATTCGCGCCAATACCGGCAGGCCGAGGGCCTTGGCTTTGTCGGCACTCATCAGCAGCACCGCTGCGGCGCCGTCATTGAGGCTTGAGGCGTTGCCGGCCGTGACACTGCCGTCTTTCTTGAACGCTGGTTTGAGCTTGGCCAGGGATTCGGCGGTGGTGCCGGCGCGCGGCTGTTCATCCACGGCGAAGGACACGGGGTCGCCCTTGCGCTGGGGGATCAGGATCGGTGTGATTTCGTCCGCAAAGCGCCCGGCTTCGATGGCCGCGCTGGCTTTTTGCTGCGATGCGGCAGCGAACCCGTCCTGGGCTTCACGGCTGATGTTGTACTTGTCCACCAGGTTTTCGGCGGTGATGCCCATGTGGTAGTCGTTGAACGCATCCCACAGGCCATCGGTGATCATGCTGTCGACCATTTTGGCGTGGCCCATGCGCAAACCGGTACGTGCCGCGGGCAATACGTACGGGGCAAGGCTCATGTTCTCCATGCCGCCGGCGATGATCACGTCCGCGTCGCCGCAACGGATGGCTTGGGCGCCGAGGTGAAGAGCCTTGAGGCCTGAGCCGCAGACCTTGTTCAGGGTCAGGGCGGGCACGGCGTGGGGCAGGCCGGCGAGGATCGACGCCTGGCGCGCCGGGTTCTGGCCTGAGCCTGCGGTAAGTACCTGGCCAAGGATCACTTCATCCACTTGAGCCGGGTCCAGGCCGGTCTGCTCCAGCAGGCGACGGATCACGGCGGCGCCCAGTTCCGGCGCCGGGATGCTGGCCAGGGAACCTTGAAAGCTGCCCACGGCGGTGCGGGTGGCAGCAACAATCACGACGTCTTGCATGGAATCTGTCCTCACTGGAAGTGCATTTCTGGAACGTGGTCCGGGACGATCAGTTTACCGGCGGTCTTGCTCACAATCTCTTCAACGCTGACGCCTGGTGCGCGTTCCTTGAGGACAAAAGCGCCATTTTCGATTTCCAGGTACGCCAGGTCGGTCAGGACACGCTTGATGCAGTTGGCGCCGGTCAGCGGCAGGCTGCACTGGCTGAGCAACTTGGATTCGCCGTCCTTGGACGCGTGAGTCATGATCACGATGATGTTTTCCGCGCCTGCCACCAGGTCCATGGCGCCGCCCATGCCTTTGACCAATTTGCCAGGAATCATCCACGAGGCGATGTTGCCGTGTACGTCGACTTCAAACGCACCAAGCACGGTGAGGTCGACATGGCCGCCGCGAATCATCGCGAAAGACTCGGCAGAGGAGAAAATCGATGCGCCGATACGCGCGGTCACGGTTTGCTTGCCGGCGTTGATCATATCGGCATCGATGGTTTCTTCGGTAGGAAACGGCCCCATGCCCAGCAGGCCGTTTTCCGATTGCAGCATGACTTCCATGCCTTCGGGAATGTAGTTGGCCACCAGGGTCGGAATGCCGATGCCGAGGTTCACGTAGAAACCGTCCTGCATTTCGCGGGCGACGCGTTGAGCCATTTGTTCGCGGGTCAGAGCCATGGTTGTGTTCCTCTTATTCTTAGGGCTGGAGGCGGATTATTTGCGCACGGTGCGCTGTTCGATGCGCTTCTCGAACGTGCCGCAGATGATCCGGTCGACGTAGATGCCAGGGGTGTGGATCTGCGCCGGGTCCAGCTCGCCCGGTTCGACGATTTCCTCGACTTCGACCACGGTGATCTTGCCGGCAGTGGCGGCCAGCGGGTTGAAGTTCTGGGCGGTGTGGCGATAGATGACGTTGCCGAAGTGGTCGGCTTTCCAGCCTTTGACGATGGCGAAGTCCCCGGTGATGGATTCTTCCATTAGGTACGGACGACCATTGAATTCGCGGGTTTCCTTGCCCTCGGCGACGGGGGTGCCAACACCGGTGGCGGTGAAGAAGGCCGGGATACCGGCACCGCCTGCGCGCATTTTCTCTGCGAGGGTGCCCTGGGGGGTGAGGACCACTTCAATTTCGCCGCTGAGCAGTTGTTTCTCGAACAGAGCGTTTTCACCCACGTAGGAGGCGATCACTTTGCTGATCTGTTTTTCTTCCAGCAGCACGCCCAAGCCGAAACCGTCGACACCGCAGTTGTTGGAAACGACGGTCAGGTCGCGGGTGCCTTTGCGCTTGATCTCGTTGATGAGGTTTTCTGGAATGCCGCACAGGCCAAAACCTCCGGAGAGTACGGTCATGCCGTCTTCCAGGCCTGCCAGCGCTTCTTCATAGGACGCTACGCGTTTATCGAAACCTGCCATATGCACCTCTTTTATTGTGTGTGGTCCAGCCAGTGAACCGAGTGTTGCGCTGACGGATTGATTTGTTAAGTTGTTTTTTAAGGTTGATTGATTTAAAAAACAGCATAGTTCATTCCCCCTCGGAGCAGCGTCATGACCGTTAAGCAGATGCGGGCGTTTCTCGCCGTGGCCCAGAGCCTGAGTTTTGCCGCCGCCTGCGAGCGCTTGCATCTCTCTCAATCGGCGCTGAGCCTGACGATCAAGGGCCTGGAAGAAGGATTGGGTGGCCGTTTGTTCAGCCGTAACACCCGCAACGTTGCACTGACCCCGGAAGGTGAATCCCTGTTGCCCCTGGCGCGCCGGCTGATTGCGGATTGGGACAATGCCGAAGATGAGCTGCGCCAACGGTTCACGCTGCAACGCGGTCGGGTCACGGTGGCGGCGATGCCATCGTTTGCAGGCAATTTGCTGCCGCCGATCCTGAAGATATTCCGTGCACGTTACCCCCAAGTGAATGTGACAGTGCATGACTTGATCAATGAGCAAGTGCTGGAGATGGTTCGGGACCGTCAGGTGGAGCTGGGCGTCGCATTTGAGCCGTCGGAAGGCTCGTCTTTGGCATTCACACCGTTGTACTTGGATCGCTTTATTGCCGTGGTGCCGGGTGATTCGCCTTTGGCGCAATGTGCCGAGATCGATTGGGCGACGTTGCTGGAGCAGCCGTTCATCACGTTGCAGCGACCGTCCACGGTACGAGTGATGCTGGAAGAGCACTTGGGCGCCTTGCAGATGAAACTGCCCGTGGCGCTGGAAAGCCATCAACTGGCAACGGTTGGCAAGATGGTTGCCAATGGCCTCGGCGTCAGCGCCGTGCCTGCGTTGTGTGCCCAGCAGATGGAAGAGGCTGGCGCTCATTGCATCACCTTAAACAGCCCGGTGATTGAGCGGCCGATTGGTGTGCTGACCAAGCCTGGGCATGAGCTGTCGGCGGCGGCGCAAGTATTGTTTGATATTTTTCGGGATGAAGCGGGGAAGGGGCGGTTTCCGGCGTTGTTATAAGGCAGTAATTAAAAAGCCCGCTCGAACTAACGAGCGGGCTTTAATATTTAATGCTGAGTGATCAGCAGTATCTATCAATCACTTTTACTTGCGATTGGCCTTTAAGGTTCTGCCATTCGGTATTGAGTGTATGAAAGACCTGCTCGATAAAGTTGCGATCAGCCGCGGCCTTCTTGCCGACATAACCCTGGCCACGGCGGTACACCTTCAGGCGCGCTGCCAGTTCACGGTTATTGCGGTCAAACTCGGCTTCTTCGGTATTGGGCTCCAGGCAGTCAAGTTGCACTTCGCCCGATTTGCCAATCCACAAGATATGGTCGTCGAGTGTGTCTTTCTGCGCTGCGAACATCTCAGCCAATTCATCGATAGTTGGTTGGTTGTTCAGATTCATGTGTAAGCCCCTTGACCAGTTGGCGATCTATCAGTTAATTCCGTTAAAACTGCTTAGTTGTCTCCGGTTCTGAAAACCGGGCGTCAGTGACGGTCTGCCGAGTACGGGCAGGGTCTTGAACCTGATGCATGTAGTCTTGCTGATGAACTGCTACGCAATGGTTTCATAACGAAGACAAGCAGCGTTTGAGCTCCTTGTACCCATCCCTCCGGGGTGGGTCAGCTTCATCAATCTGCCTTGTGGGCAGTGCACATCCGGAAAAAACAGCTCGGCGGTCAGACGAGCTCTTTCAAAACGCTTGTTACCAACGCTCCCGATCCGGGAGACGTCTCGATAATGCAAGGACAAAAAGGTTACGTCAACGGTTATGTAGTGATTATTTTTCTTCACTACATAAATCGTTGTAGGAACGGGGAAATGCGGGATAACGTGACTTGGGCGTCACTTTTTGGAGGTTTGGTTCGGTCTTCGAAGGCTTTAGTGGCGAGCATCCAGGGGTGAGCGTTCCACACTTCAGATAACCCGTTCCGCCAGCAAGGGCAGTAATACCTCGCACGATGCTTGGACCTTCATCTGCAACAACTCATCCCCACGGGTCTTGCCCAGGTTGATGGCGATCACCGGTTTGCCTTGCTCGACCATTGCCTTGCACAGACGAAATGCCGAATAGGCCATCAGCGACGACCCCACTACCAGCAACCCCTCGGCATGTTCCACCGCAGCCATCGCTGCGGCGGCCGTTGCCGTGGCGACGTTTTCACCGAAAAACACTACGTCCGGCTTGAGTCGTTGACCGTGGCAATAGGGGCATCGGGGAACTTGGAAGCGCTCTTCAAACGCAGGGTCGAGGAGGGTATCGCCATCCGGCGCTTGAACGGCATCAACGCCCGCCAGATAGGGATTCTCGGCTTCCATCAACCGTTGGATGACGTTGCGATCACTGCGCTGCTGACAGTCCAGGCATAGCACCCTGTGCAGGCTGCCATGCAGTTCGATCACGTCGTGGCTACCGGCTTGGTCATGCAGCGTATCGACGTTTTGCGTGATCAGCCCGCTGATGCGCTGGTGTTGCTGCAGCGTCGCCAGCGCCATGTGCGCCTTGTTCGGCGTGGCAATGCGCACCCTTGGCCACCCCAGCATCGCGCGCGCCCAGTAACGGCGACGAGCCTGTGGCGTGGCCAGGAATTCCTGGTACATCATCGGTGCCTTGCCCCGGCGCACGCCCTCGCTGTCGCGGTAATCGGGAATTCCCGATGACGTACTGATCCCTGCACCTGTCAGCACCAGAAAGCGCCGTTCGGCCATGGCCCGGTGCAGGATGTCGAGGTGGTCTTCCTGGTGTTCCTGGCTGTCGAGCATGGGGTCTCCCTATTCGCCGCGGATGTACTGCTCCAGCTGTTTAATCAGGTCTGCCTGGTCGGCAATGGCTTCCTTCACCAGATCGCCGATGGACAGCAGGCCCAACAGCTGACCTTCTTCGACCACAGGCAGGTGGCGAAGGTGACTGTCGGTCATGATATTCATGCACTCATCGACCTTTTTGTGAGGGTCGACGCATATCACCGGCGAACTCATAACTTCATCGACCCGCGTCGTTACCGACGATAGACCTTTGAGAATGAGCTTACGTGCGTAATCGCGCTCGCTGATGATCCCCACCACCACGCCTTCCTTGACGACCGGCAAGGCCCCGACGTTTTTCTCCGACATCCGCACCAGCGCTTCAAACACGGTGTGGTCCCATTGGATGGTGTGGACGTCCTGGTTTTTAAGATCCTTGGCTTTGAGTACTTCTGCGACAGTTTTCATGGCGGCCACTCCGGTGTTGTTATCAGGTAGTCAAGGTGCCCTAAAGAATCCTAGACGGCCTGCGCGGGAGCAAGGTCCAAAGCGGCGTTAAACCCGTCGAAAAACGTCATTCGCCGGATTTTTTTGCGGTTTACCCCGCAGTTGTCGGCTTTTTGGCGCGCTTTGGTCCGGTAGCGGTCTTGCGGGGGGCGCTCTTGCGTTTCTTTTTCCACGGGGCTGTGCCTCGACCTGCGGGGCTCGCCGGACCGGTGATGGTCATGCGCATACCATTGCATCGCGCCACTTGTTTGCTCATCCAGGCCGCCTGCTTGGCGACGAACTCTTCCAGGCTCATTTCGCCGCTTTGCACCATGTCCAGCGCTTGTTCCCAGATTGCGGTGGTGCCGGGGTCGGCGATGGCGCGGGGCACTGCGTCGATCAGGCTGAACGCCGCCGGGGTAGCCGACAGCGCCTTGCCGTTCTTCACCAGGTAACCTCGATCAAGCAAACCCTGGATAATCCCGGCGCGGGTCGCTTCAGTGCCGATACCAGTGGTGTCCTTGAGTTTTTGCTTGAGGAGCGGGTCTTCCACCAGTTTGGCGACGTTTTTCATTGCCTTGATCAGGTCGCCTTCGGTAAAGGGTTTGGGCGGCTGAGTCCACAAATCCTTGAGGTTGACCTTGTCCACTGCGTAGTCCTGGCCCTGTGTCAGCGTCGGTAAGGCCTGTGGCGCAGGTGTCTCACGGCCTCTGGTCGGCGCCAACGCTTCGGGCAGGGCGCGCTTCCAGCCTGGCTCTATCACGACTTTGCCGACCGCGCGCAATGCAAAACCTGCGCAGTCGAAATCCGCCTGGGTGCGATCGTATTCGTGGTTGGGCAGGAACTGCGCCAGGTAGCGCGCACGAATCAGCGTGTACACCGCGCGATGTTTACCGGTGAGTTGCCCGACGTCCTTGCCAGCGCCCGTGGGGATGATGCCGTGGTGAGCGCTGACCTTGGCGTCGTTCCAGGCCCGCGAGCGGCGTTGGGGGTCGATATGGGGCATCAGCTCGTTGACCGCCGTATCGGCACGGCCCAGTGCGGCGAGAATCTTTGGTGCGTCGCTGTGTTGGCTCAGCGGCAGGTAGCCGCAATCACTGCGCGGGTAGGTGATGACTTTGTGGGTTTCGTAGAGGGATTGGGCGATGTCCAGGGTTTCCTGGGCGCCGAGGCCGAGCTTCTTGGAGCAGATCTCCTGCAAGGTGCCCAGGTCGAAGGGCAGGGGCGCCACTTCGCGCATGCGTTCGGTTCGCAGTTTTACCAGGCGTGCGCTGGAGGCGCGGGTCATGGCATCGGCGGCATCTCGGGCAAGTTGCGGGTTCAGGCAGCGGCCTTGGTCGTCGCAGGCATCTTCGGCAGCCCGCCATTGGGCGGTGAAGGTCATGCGTTCGTGGCGCAGGTCCACATCGATGGCCCAATAAGCCACGGGGACGAAATCGGCGATGCTGCGATCGCGGTCCACCACCAGACGCAAAGTCGGGGTTTGCACCCGACCCACCGGCAGCACACCTTGATAACCGGACTGACGCCCAAGGAGCGTAAACAGGCGACTCATGTTCATACCGATCAGCCAGTCGGCGCGGGAGCGGCCCAGGGCCGAGTGATACAGGCTGAAGGTCTCTGCACCCGGCTTGAGCTCCGCCAGGGCTTTGCGAATGGAGGCGTCATCCAGTGCCGACAGCCACAAACGCTGGATCGGCCCGCGATAACGACAGTGTTCCACCAGCTCCCGGGCGATCATCTCGCCCTCGCGGTCGGCGTCGGTGGCAATCACCAACTCCTGCGCTTCCCCCAGCAGGCGCTTGACCGCCTTGAACTGGCTGGCGGTCTTGGGCTTGACCAGCATCTTCCATTTTTCCGGGACGATTGGCAGGTCGGCCAGTACCCAGCGCTTGTACTTGGCGTCATAGGCATCGGGCGGAGCGGTTTCCAGCAGATGGCCGATGCACCAGGTGACGGTGACCCCATTGCCCAGCCAGCAGCCGTCGCCCCGGCGACTGGCGCCGAGCACGGCCGCGATGTCCTTGGCCTGGGAGGGTTTTTCACAGAGGTACAGCCGCATGGTCAGCCCATTCGTTACACAGATGAATGGGGAGCAGAATGGGCAAAAGAAGGGATTTGATCAACCTTTATCTGGATGGATATACAGCAAATTATGTGAGCACTGCGAAGCCAATGTGCGAGGAGGGTTGCTCCCGATTGTGGTCTATCAGTCACTGCAACGGTGACGGAACCACTGCTATCGGGAGCAAGTCCCCTCCCACAGGGGACTGTCGCCGTTCTGTAGATCAGTTGTTATCGATATCCACATGCCGCGTTTCTTTAAGGAAGAACAGCCCGACAATCAGGCTCACCCCGGTAATCACCACCGGGTACCACAGGCCGTAGAAGATATCCCCTGTGTACACCACCAGCGCAAACGACACGGTCGGGAGGAACCCGCCAAACCAGCCGTTACCGATGTGGTATGGCAGTGACATCGAGGTGTAGCGGATACGCGTCGGGAACAGTTCCACCATCAGGGCCGCCAGCGGGCCGTAGCACATGGCCGCGATCAGGATCAGCGCAACGATCAGTACCACCACCATGACTTTGTTGACCTGAGCCACATCCGCCGAAGTCGGGTAACCGGCCAAGGTTACCGCGCCACGCAGGGCTTTTTCGTCAAAACCGTCGATACGCACGTCGCCCACGCTCACCTGCACCGGGCTGCCGGCGGGGGCGGCGGCGCTGCTGTAGGGCAGGCCTTGCTTGACCAGGAAGGTCTTGACCTTGTCGCACGGGCTGTCAAATTTTGCCTTGCCCACGGGGTCGAATTGGAAGGTACAGGTGGCTGGGTCGGCCAGTACGGTGATCGGGGCCTGGGTACTGGCCTGGTCCATCGCCGGGTTGGTGTAGTGCGCCAGGCTCTTGAAGATCGGGAAGTACAGCAAGGTAGCCAGCAGCAGGCCGAGCATCAGCACCGGCTTGCGCCCGACTTTGTCCGACAGCCAGCCAAAGAAGATAAAGAACGGCGCGCCGATCACCACGCTGATGATCAGCAGCATGTTGGCCAATGCCGGGTCCATCTTCAGGAATTGGGTGAGGAAGAACAGCACGTAAAACTGCGCCGCGTAGAAGGTCACCGCTTGCCCGCCGTTAATGCTGAACAGCGCAATCAGCACGACCTTGAGGTTTTCCCATTTGCCGAAGGACTCGCGGATCGGCGCCTTGCTGGCCTTGCCTTCCTCTTTCATCTTCAGGAAGGCCGGCGACTCGTGCAGGCTCATGCGGATCCATGTGGAAATGCCCAGCAGTACGATGGAAAACAGGAACGGAATGCGCCAGCCCCACACTTCGAACTGGTCGCCGGTGAAGTAGCGGCAGGCCAGCACCACCAGCAGCGACAGCAGCAGGCCGAGGGTAGCGGTGGACTGAATCCAACTGGTATGGAAGCCACGTTTGCCGGCGGGTGCATGCTCGGCCACATAGGTCGCCGCGCCGCCGTATTCACCGCCCAACGCCAGGCCTTGCAGCATGCGCAGCACGATGAGAATGATCGGCGCCGCAATGCCGATGCTGGCGTAGGTCGGCAGCAAACCGACGCAGAAGGTGGCGACACCCATCAGGATGATAGTCACCAGGAACGTGTACTTGCGCCCGATCATATCGCCCAGACGGCCGAACACCAGCGCGCCGAACGGGCGCACCACAAAGCCGGCTGCAAAGGCCATCAAGGCAAAGATAAATGCCGTGGTGTCGTTGACCCCGGCAAAGAACTGCTTGCTGATCACGGCCGCCAGCGCGCCGTAGAGGAAAAAGTCATACCACTCGAACACCGTCCCAAGGGACGAGGCGAAGATGACCTTTTTGGAGTCGTTGCTGGCGCTCGCGTCTCTCGTCGAGCCCAGGGTTTGAGCGTGTTCTGACATCGGGTAGCCCTCACAGTGATTATTTATTGTTGTTCCACTGTCGGCGCCAGGTTTGGCG
The DNA here is from genome assembly GCF_000632245.1 of Pseudomonas sp. RIT357. Lineage (NCBI taxonomy): Bacteria > Pseudomonadati > Pseudomonadota > Gammaproteobacteria > Pseudomonadales > Pseudomonadaceae > Pseudomonas > Pseudomonas sp. RIT357. The sequence continues at coordinate 29,026 of NZ_JFYX01000014.1, read as the reverse complement.
CCGCTATTCAGATTGCATGAACCAGTTCTTTCTCCGGGGCGAAACTCCTTGTGTTCGGCGAAAGGATCAGCTGCGCGGCCTTTTCCGCGATCATCAGCGTCGGTGAACAGGTATTGCCGGACGTAATGCGCGGCATGATCGAGGCATCGGCGATGCGCAGGCCGGGCACGCCATGCACCCGCAGTTGCGCATCGACCACGGCGTCTTTGTCGCTGCCCATGCGGCAAGTGCCCACCGGGTGGAAAATCGTGGTGCCGATACGGGCGGCGGCTTCGTGCAGTTCCTCTTCGGTTTGCAGCGAGTCACCGGGCAGATACTCCACCGGCTTGAACTGGCTCAGGGCGGGGGCAGCTACGATACGTCGGGTCAGGCGAATCGCGTCGGCGGCCACGCGCAAGTCTTGCGGATGGCTGAGGTAGTTAGGTTGTATCAGCGGCGCATCCGCCGGGTTTGCCGAGCGGATATCAATACGGCCACGGCTCTGCGGGCGCAGATCACACACCGAGGCGGTGAATGCCGGGAATGCGTGCAGCGGCTCGCCGAAGCGCTCCAGGGATAGCGGCTGCACGTGGTATTCGAGGTTGGCCGAGGTTTGCTCCGGGCCGGAGCGGGCAAACGCGCCGAGCTGACTGGGCGCCATCGACAGCGGGCCGCTGCGGTCGTACAGGTAGCGCAGTCCCATGCCCATTTTGCCCCACACGGTGCCGGCGATCTGGTTCAGGGTGCGGGCTTTTTCCAGCTTGTAGATCAGCCGCAGTTGCAGGTGATCCTGCAAGTTGCCGCCAACGCCAGGCAGTTCATGCAGCACATCAATGCCCAGAGGCTTGAGTACGCTGGATGGGCCGATGCCTGAACGTTGCAGAATGCCTGGCGAGCCCACGGAACCGGCGCACAGCACGATCTCCTTGCACGCTTTCCAACTCATCTGCTGACCGTTTTGACGCCCGACCACCGCTGAGGCGCGACCGTTTTCCAGGACCACGCGGTCGACTTCGACTTCTGTCAGCACGGTGAGGTTGGGACGTTGGCGGATAGGCTTGAGAAACGCCTTGGCCGCGTTCCAGCGCACGCCGGCTTTCTGGTTGACCTGGAAGTAACCGCAGCCTTCGTTATCGCCCTGGTTGAAGTCATTGATAGCGGCGATGCCGCTTTGCGCTGCCGCCTCACGAAATGCATCCAGGATCGGCCATGACAGGCGCTGCTGCTCGACCCGCCATTCACCGCCGTCGCTGTGGAATTCCGAGCCACCGGCAAAGTGGTTTTCGCTCTGCTTGAACAGTGGCAGCACATCTTTCCAGGCCCAGCCCGGGTTACCTTGCGCCGCCCAGCCGTCGTAATCCTGGGCCTGGCCGCGCATGTAGATCATGCCGTTGATGGACGAGCAGCCGCCCAGCACCTTGCCGCGCGGGTAACTCAGGGCACGGCCTTGCAGGCCTTCCTGGGCTTCGGTCTTGAAGCACCAGTCGGTGCGTGGGTTGCCGATGCAGAAGAGGTAGCCGACGGGGATGTGGATCCAGGGGTAATTGTCGCGGCCACCGGCTTCGAGCAGGAGCACGCGGTGGGCAGGGTTGGCGGACAGTCGATTGGCCAGCAGGCAGCCTGCGGGGCCGGCACCTACTACCACGTAATCGTATTGTGCAGCTGCAATGGGCATCTGAGGCCTCGCTTGTTTTTCTTATTGGTTCCATCCTAGTTGTTAGTTTTCGTCTTAAAAATGTTAGTTTTTACCCAGCTGCTGTGCGTTTTTAAACAGCGTTGCCCTGGCTGATTGAATGGAGGCGATATGTTCGACTGGAATGACCTACGGTTCTTTCTTGAGCTCCAGCGCAGTGGTCGTCTGCTTACTGCCGCGCAGCGCCTGAAAACCACCCACGCCACCGTGGCCAGGCATATCGAGGCCATCGAAAAAAGCCTCGGCACCGCGCTTTTCGTGCAGCACGCCCAGGGCTACGAACTGACGCCTTCCGGCGAGGCCCTGCTCAAACACGCTGAAGCCATGGAAAACGTTGCGCTGCTGGCCGAAGACGAACTCACGCATTCCGCCGCGCCGCTGGGCAAGATCCGCCTCGGCGTGGCTGAAGGCCTGGGCGTGATGTTTCTCGCCAGTCGCATGGGCGGGCTGTTTGAACGTTATCCGGGATTGGAAGTGGAACTGGTGGCGGTGCCGCGCTTTGTCAGCATCCTCAATCGCGAAGCGGAAATCAGCATCCACCTAGAACGCCCCAGCGTCGACCAACTGGTCACCCGCAAACTCACCGATTACCGCCTGGCGCTTTACGCCAGCCGCGCTTACCTGGACCGCAACCCTGCTATCGAAAAACGCGAAGACCTCGCTGCCCATTCCTGGATCGATTACGTCGACGATCTGTTGTTCAGCCAGGAGCTGAAATTCCTCAGCAGCTTCTGCCGTAACCCCAAGGTGGTGTTTCACAGCACCAGCGTGATCGCACAACACCAGGCTGCGCGCTCCGGATTGGGCATTGCGGTGTTGCCGTGCTTCATGGCTGCCGGCGATCCGGAGCTGGTGGCGTTGCTGCCGGGGGAGGGGATCCAGCGCAGCTACTGGATCAGCTCGCGCAGGGAGCTGCACAAGTCGGTGCGGCTGCGGGTGTTGTGGGATTACGTGGTGGAGTTGTGCGCGCGGGAACAGCCACTATTGCTCGGCGAGTCGACCTGAAGAAACCGAAGCAAAACTGTGGGAGTGGGCTTGCTCTCGGTAGCGGTGGGCCGGCCGCCAGATGGGCTGGCTGATACACCGCTATCGGGGGCAAGCCCCTTCCCACATTGATCGGCGGTGTTGGCTAAACATCGGGTTAATCGCGCAATTCGAATTCAGCGCTGCCGAGCCTTTCTCCATTCACCATGACATGCACCCTATGCCGACCGGGATAGTGCTTGCGTGTAGTCAGTTCACGAATATGTTGCTCGCGGCGCAGGCTGTGTCGTTCTCCCGCGCCCAGCGTAAACGCCTTGAGCTTGAACACCTTGCTCGCGCTATGTCCGGCGCTTTTTACATAGTCGATGGCGTAATCCACCACCAGTTTTTGCGCAGTGGCCGCGGTGGATTCCAGGCTGAACGACAGGTTGATCCGCTCGCCCAGATTGATCACCGCCGGCGTCACGCTCAAGTTATGGAGCTTAACCTCGGCCCTGGCGCCGGCGCCCATGATGGTCAGCGCACGGGTGTTGCCCTGTTTGATCAGGCTGCGCAGCGCATGACGGGCAATCCAGGCCGTGTGCGGGTTATCCAGGTTCCAGCTTTCGATCAGGCTGAGCACCCATTCCGGATGGTCCTTGGTGATGTCGTTGAGGTGATTGGCCACGGACTTGCGCACGTAGAGGCTCGGATCGGCCTTTAGGTTGTCGAGGATCGAGGCGCATAACGCTGGGTTGGCCTGCACTTCGGTCAGGCGAAACGACCATGGCAAACGGGGCCGTGAGCCTTCGCTGGCCAGGCGGCGTACGTGGTCGTTGTCATCCAGGGACCACGCCTGCATCACTGCCAGGGAGCGTTCGAAGTCGTGCAGCAAGAAGTGTCTTATCGCGAACTCGGCCGAGCCAAAGGTGGTGAAGTACTTGAGCGCCGCCATGGAGCGCTCGAAGTCAGCCAGGCCGTAACTTGCCACGTAGTGCGGTAGAAACAGGCTGACAAACCCACTGTTTAGGCGTGGCGCCAGGGCGTAAAGCAGCTTGAGGCTTCTGGGGTAATCCAGGGGGATCACCGCGCGCAGGCTTTCGCTGACCCGTGCCATGCGCTGCATCACCGACAACTCGTCCAGCCCGGCGGTGGCGTGTTTGAGGAAACCTTTGGCGTCGAACGCGGGATACACCGCCGTCATTTCAGTGGCGATGTGTTGCAGGCGTTCGACGTTGAAGATTTCCTTGAGGGCCGGGGCACTTTGGTCGGTCATCGGTGATTCCATGGCGGTTGAGTCAGAGAAACCAGCGGTATTCCCGCGCGTGGATCTCTTGCTGGAAGGCCAGGTGATCCTGGCGTTTGTTCTCGCAGTACACGTCGACAAATTCGGCGCCCAGCTTATCGCGCAATACTGGCTGATGCTGCATGGCGCGCACGGCATCAAGCATTTCCACTGGGAAGTCGGTGCCGCTGGCGCGGTCCTCGTTCAGTGGCGCGATGGGCTCCTGTTTGGCTTCCAGGCCATGTTCCAAACCGACGAGGATCGCCGCCAGCACCAAATACGGGTTGGCGTCGGCGCTGGCCAGGCGATGTTCGATGCGCAGGTTGCGTGGGTCAGACTCAGGGATGCGCACGCACGCGTCGCGGTCTTCAAACCCCCAGCAGGCGCGGGTGGCAGCGTTGACCGTGCCGCCCAGGCGGCGGAAAGCGTTGTGGTTGGGCGAGAAGATCGGCATGCAATGGGGCAGTAATTCCAGGCAGCCGGCCACCGCATGGCGCAGCGGTTGTTGCTGATGCGCCGCCAGCAGGTTGTTGCCCGCGCCGTCGTAGAGGCTGACATGCACGTGCATGCCGCTGCCGGGAAATTGCAGGTAGGGCTTGGCCATGAAACTGGCGCGGTAGCCGTGTTTGAGTGCCACGCCCCGGGTGCTGCGACAGAACAGGGCGGCCCAGTCGGCGGCGCGCAGGCCGTCGTCGAGGTGACCGAAGTTGATCTCGAACTGGCCGGGGCCGAGTTCGGCAGTGATCACCGTGATGTCGATGCCCTGGTCCTTGGCGGTCTGGGCCATATCGTCGAGTACATCGTTGAAGCGTGACAGCCGTTCGATATGCAGGTTGGGCTGGTCGTCGGCGTCATCGCTCAGTGGGTCGCGGGCAAATTGCGGCAGGCCGTTGTCGAGTTTCTTGTCGAATAGATAGAACTCCAGCTCGAAGGCCACCACCGGGTGAATACCTTTGTGGTGCAGGCGTTCCAACACCTTGGCCAAGACTTCGCGAGGTTCGAACTCGATCGGCGCGTCGGAACCGTCCGAGGTGATCAACATCTGGCCCAAGGGCTGCGATTCCCAGTTCACCGGCTTGAGCGTGCCCGGCACCAGGCGGCGGTTGGCGTCTGGGTCACCGTCGTTGAAGCAGTAATCGCCGATCTTGAACAACCCGCCCTGAGCGCCCAGCAGCACCGCGTTCTGTGGCAACTTCAGCGGGCTGCCGGAGGCGACCTTTTCCAGCATTTCTATGGGATAACGCTTGCCGTAGAAATGCCCGGGGATGTCCAGGGCGATCAGGTCGACGTAGCGCACGTCGGGGTGGTTCTGGCGAAAGGTCCGTACTTCGGCCAGTAACGTGGCGGCATGGCTTTTCACGGGTGCAGCTCCTAGTTGTAAACCCACAACACGCGGGCGGGCAGGTCAGTCAAGTTGGCGTAGCGGCAATGGGCAAAGCTGGCGAGGTGGAAGCTGTCGCCAGGGCCGAGGGTGACCGAATCGGCCTCGCCTTCGACCCACAGTGTTAATTCACCCTCCAGCACAAAACCGGCCTGCTCGGCGCGGTCGCTCATGGTCTGCTCACCACTGTTGGCACCGGGAGCAAGCAGGCTGTCGAGCATCGAAAACGCGCCGTTCATGCTGGGGGAGACCAGGATGTCGGTGATGCCATTGGCGTAATACACCGTGCGCCGCTCGTTGGGGCGCGTGATCCAGTCAATGGCCTTGGGTTTGGGCTGGCTGTAGAAATACGTGGTGGGCACGTCGAGGGCGTGGCTGATGGCAGTGAGGTCCGCCACGGTCGGACGTGACAGGCCGCGTTCCACCTGTGACAGAAAGCCTACCGAGCGCTCGATCTTTTGCGCGAGTTGGGCGAGGGTCAGCTTCTTGTGCTTGCGCAGGTCGTGGATCAGGATCGCCAGGGCGTCGAGTTCTTCTTGCTGGTTCATGAAATTTATATCGAGAAATTTCATGAAAAATTACAGGTTTTATTTCATGGAGGCAATGGGGGCGGTGAAGTCGTCGGTAGATGTCTTTAAGCAGCGTTCTTTGCTGAATGATTGCCAACCCTCGCGGTCCGAACCTGGGTACGTGTCATTAATTGAAGGAGCACCCATGAAGTCTAAAACCCTAGCTGCCTGCCTGTTGGTCGCCGCCAGCCTGTCCACCGCCAGCTTTGTGGTACAGGCCGGTGATACGCCTCAGGAAACTGTGCAACCTTCCAACATCAACACCCGTGACCTGAAAGAAGGCGATCGCGCGCCGGATATTCTGATGCGCAAGGAGTCGGCCGTGAGCGACTGGAAAAAGCGCGGTCTCAAGCAGCCCGAGGACGAAAGCCAATGGGCGCGGGTGGGCGATAAATACGTACTGCTCAAGACCACCAACGGCACCATTCTGGAGATCACACCCGTCAAGAAGTGACCCTCCTTTTTGCCTTGTTCTTGCGTTAAGGTAGCCGACCGCAATGGTCGCGTTACCTTCAAAGAATGAGAGCAGGATGCTTGCCACAATAAAAAACTACCCCCGCACCGTTAACCTGTTGCTGAGCGCCACGTTGCTGCTGACGCTGGCCAAGGCGATTACGTTTCCCTACTTGGTGATCTACCTCACCCATCATTTCACCCTCGACATCACGCAAGTTGGCCTGGTGATCGGCAGCTCGTTGATCGTCGGCTCGCTGCTCAGCGTGTATGGCGGTTTTCTAGTCGACCGCATCAACAGCTATCGGTTATTGCTCTGGATGAGCGTGCTGTTTGTGCTGGGGTTTATTGGCACGCTGGTGGCGCAGAACATCTGGACGTTTTATAGCTGCCTGATCCTGATCAACCTTGCGTACGCGGTCATCGATATTGCGGTGAAGGCCGGCTTTGCGAGCCTGCTGCCGGAAGACGCGCGCAGCGAAGTGTTTTCCATCAAGTACACCCTTACCAACATTGGCTACGCGGTCGGGCCGTTTTTCGGTGCGATGGTGGCGAAGATGGATATCAGCCTGCCGTTTATGTTATCGGCGCTGCTGGGGGCGGGGTTTTTCCTGCTGTATTGGCGCTGGGGCGATCGCACGCTAACCACAGTGGACGTGGCGCAAAAGCCAGTGTCGTTTCTTGCCGTTGGCCGTGTATTGCTGCAGGACCGTCGGCTGGTGTGCTTCACGATGGGCGGTGTGCTCAGTGCAGTCGTGTTCGGCCAGTTCACGGCCTACCTGTCGCAGTACCTGGTGATCACCACCACAGCGCAACACACTTACACCGTGATCAGCGCCGTGCTCACCACCAACGCGGTGATGGTGATCGCTTTGCAATATGTGATCGGCCGGCGCATATCACACCGTTATTTGAGCCAGTGGCTCATCTTCGGCTTGAGCATGTTCATGTTGGGGCTGATCGGCTTTGCGCTGTCCACCAGCGTGCTGTGGTGGGTGCTGGCAATGGCGGTGTTCACGGTGGGGGAGATTATCGTGTTCCCGGCCGAATACATGTTTATCGACCGGATTGCCCCGGACCATTTGAGGGGCATGTACTACGGCGCGCAGAACCTGTCCAACCTCGGCGCAGCCCTGGGGCCGGTGTTGTGTGGGCTGGTACTGGCCAACCTGCCGGCCCACACGATGTTCTACATGCTGGGGATGTTTATCGTGGCCGGCGGTGTGTTCTATTTCATTGGTTCGTCGTTGAAGGGAAGTCATTCAGCGTGAGCTTGCCCATGGTGTTGCACTGCAGTTCGTAGCGCAGTTCTTCCACCATTTTTTCCACTTCTATCGGGGTCTGCAGCCGGTTGGTGCTGATCCCGGTAACCACCAGATCAACCCGGCCGGTATCGGCGTCGTAGACCTTGAGGGTCAAGGACGCATCCCGGCACAGGGTGAACTCGCAGGTCAGTGGCGACAGGCCTTCTTCGATGCAATTTCGCAGTTGGGCGAGGGTAAACATGCGTGTTCCTTCAGGGCATCCAGTTCGATGCCTTGAAGGTTATTGCTTACGCCGCCCCGCCATAAGTTGAATTCGCACTAGCTGCACTAGTGCATTTGCACTGTCAGGGCTTGTTTTTCAGGCGCAGTTCACTCGCGAACAGCCCGCGTTCGCGGGCCCAAACGATGGCCGCGCTGCGGCTGTGCACCCCCAATTTGGAGTACACCGTGGCCACGTGGTTGCGCACGGTGTTGGGCGCCAGTTTCAGGCGTGAGGCGATCTCTTTGTCGGCCAGTCCTTCACAGATCAAGCCCAGCACATCGCGCTCGCGGGCGGTGAGGTCGGTGAAGCTGACGTTAGGCAGGTTGGGGCTGTTGACGCTCTTGGCGTTAGCCAGCTTTTCGATCAGGGTCTGGCTGAACCAAGAGGCGTCCTGCATCACTTCCTCGATGGCCGCCACCAACTCCAGTTCCGAGCGCTTGCGTTCGGTGATGTTCATCAGCACCAGCAGGTAGCAGGGCACGTCCTGGATGATCACGGTGTCGGCGGAAACCACGCAGTCGATCACTTCGTTGCCCTTTTTGCGCACCTTGAGGTCCTGGCCATCCAGGTTGCCGGCTTTTTCCAGGGTGGTGAACAACTGTGTGCCTGCCTGGGGGCTGTCGATAAAGTCGATGTCTTCGATGGACTTACCGATCAGTTCTTCGCTGATATAGCCAGTGATGTTCATAAAGGCTTCGTTGACGTCCACCACCTGGCGGTTAGCGGCGTTACACACCAACGTGGGCACCGGCGTAAGGCGGAACGACTTGGCGAAACGTTCTTCACTTTGGCGCAGGGCCACTTCGGCCTTGCGTCGAGGCTCAAGGTCGGTGAACGAAAACAGCATGCAGTCTTCTTCGTTCATGTCCAGCGGCTGGCCGGCGACGATCACCAGTTTGCTGCCGCCTTCGGGCAGTTTCAGTTCGGCCTGCATCTGCGGGATAGTCGCGCCTTCGCCCAAGCGCTGGATGGCCAGGTCTTTGCGCTCTGCCTGCTCCAGCACATCCAGTTCATACACGGACTTGCCGATGACCTGGTCGCGGTTGTGGCCGGTCATCTCCAAAAAGCCCTGGTTGACCTTGATGTAGCGCAGGTCGCTCAAGCGGCAAATCACCGCGGGCGCGGGGTTGGCGTTGAAGGTTTTTTCGAAGCGCTGCTCGGCGCTGGCCCATTCGGTGGCGTCGCTGAGGATCAACACCAGTAACTCCGGCTCGCCGTGGGAGTCAGTGATCACAAGGCTGCGCAGGCGGTGGACCCAGGTTTTGTCCGGCTCGGCGATGGGCGTGACTTCCACCACCACGTCGCTGAATTCATCGCCTGCCGCCGCGCGGGCCAATGGGTAACTCTCCGGCTGTACGGGATGGTTATTGCGATAACGCAGGGTAAAACGCTCGGCGTAGGCCTGGGCGTTCGCACCCAGTGCCTCCACGTCATCCACACCGTGCATGGTCAGCGCGGCTTCATTGGCCCACAGGATGGTCTGGTCGACTTCCGCGAGGATAATCCCATCGGAGAGCCCGGAGATAATCTGCTGCAGTTGGCGGCGGTTGGTTTCTTTGGCAAGTACATCCTGGGTCATGATTTCTCCGGTGTAGGGGCGCATGGACGTACGACATCCTGCCTTCACGATAGTGCAAAGAAACTGAGTACGGGGGAGTGCGAATGCACCAGGCACACTGGTGCATTTGGGCCATGACTGAACGTATGTCGTTTCGCCAGACTCCATCCATCAAGGCATTTCGCCTTGCCTCAACAACATGTGAAGGACCTCTGTATGACCACTGTCTATGAAACCAATCGCTCGTTGTTTCGTGTGTCCTGGAGCTCGGTGCTCGCCGGTAGTGCAATTGCCCTGGTGACCTACCTGGTCCTCAGTGTGTTGGGCACTGCCATCGGTGCCAGTGCGGTTAACCCGATGCAAGCCGGTAACCCGCTGAGCGGTTTCGGCACGGGGGCCGGGATCTGGCTGTTTGTCTCCACATTACTTGCCATCGGTGTGGGTGCCTTCGTCGCCGGCCGCACGGCCCCGGATCGTGGCGGCCTGCACGGCGTGCTGACCTGGACCGTCACCACCTTGCTTACCACCTGGCTGTTGGCAGGCTTGGCCGCCAGTGTGGTTGGCACCGCCGGTAACGTGGTTGGTAAAGGCTTGTCTGCTGCCGGTAGCGGGATTGCCGCCGCCGCGCCTGGCATCAGCGATAGCGTCAAGCAGCAACTGAACGAGCAGGGCATCCAACTGGACTGGAAAAGCCTGCAAGGCGAACTGGACACCTTGCTCAAGCAAAGCGGCAAGCCTGAGCTGGACCCGGCCAATGTCGAGCAGAAAACCGACCAGGCTGCCGCCGATGGCAAGCAGACAGCGACTACCGCAGCGACCGATCCTGCCCAGGCCGGCGATGCGCTGAAGCAGTGGTTTGAGCGCGTCAAAGCCTCCGGTGAGCCAGCGCTTAACGCGGCTGACAAAGAAGCCTTGGTCAATATCGTTGCTGCCCGTACCGGCAAGAGCAAGGAAGAAGCCACACAAATCGTCGACAACTATGCCCAGGCTTATCAGCAAGCCATGCAGAAAGTTGACGAGCTGAAACAGCAGGCTGAGCAGAAGGCCCGTGAAGCAGGTGAAGTCGCGGCCAAGCAATTGTCCCGCGCGGCCTGGAGTACGCTGGCGATGCTGTTGCTGGGTGCGGCGTTGAGCTTCTTTGTAGGGCGCATGGCATTGACTAACCGTCGCGTGCCGTTGGCTTAAGGCTATGTTGTGGCGAGCGAGCAAGCTCGCTCGCCACAAGGAGTGATGGGTATTTGGGCGTTGGCACTTGCCAAGTCCCGCTGATTCTGGGAAAACCCGGCCCTTTCGCCTTCAACGAGAACCCCCATGAGCAACAACGAACTCCAGATCACCGACACCCGCCCTGGCACCGGCAAAGCCGTCGTCAAGGGCGCGCTGATCACCACTCAATACACAGGCACCTTGGAAGATGGCACGGTGTTCGATTCGTCTTGGGCGCGGGGCAAGCCGTTCCAGTGTGTGATCGGTACCGGTCGTGTCATCAAAGGCTGGGACCAGGGCTTGATGGGCATGCAGGTGGGTGGTGTGCGTACGTTGCACGTGCCGGCGCATCTGGCTTATGGCGAGCGCTCCATGGGCGCGCATATCAAGCCCAACAGCAATCTGCGCTTTGAGATCGAGTTGTTGGAAGTACTGACGCGGGATGAATGAGAAGAGTCGAGCGATATGGATATCAACTGCACCATCAAGGACGTTTATATAGTTGAACTGGGTGCCGGCGATGAGGCTGAGCTCCAGCGTTTTTTTGAGCGGGCGCCGGATTACTTCATGGCGGTTAACGGCGAGCCTGCCAGGCCAACCGAAGCGCACGAAGCGTTGCAGAACCAGCTTCCGCCGGGCTGGCGTTGCAGCCGGATCTACTGGTTGGGTTATCGCGGTGCGGACGGGCAACTGGTCGCCGTGGTGAATATTGCGGCCGATTTGCTCGCAGATGGCGTATGGCATATCGGTCTGCTGCTGGTAGATGCCCGTTTTCATGGCACTGGACTGGCGCAGCAGGTGCATGCGGATCTTCAAGCGTGGGCGATCGAAAATGGCGCTCGGTGGCTGCGGCTGACAGTGGTTGTTGGCAATTCCAAGGCCGAGCGTTTCTGGCCGAAGCTCGGCTATGTCGAGGTGCGCACCCGCGAGGCAATCAGGATGGGCCGCCAGGTGAACCATGTGTCGATCCAGGTCAAGGTTCTGGCCGAAGGGCAGCTTGATGGGTATCTGGCATTGGTTGCCCAGGATCGCGCCCTCCCACATTTTGATCCTCGGTGAGCTCAGGAAAACGCCTACCTGAACCCATCCTGAAGAATCTTCTTATTCATCATGCGGAAACTTTCCTACGGTTTACTCTCCTGAAGTCGGGGCGTAAGCTTCGCGCGTTTTCATCAATAGCGGAGACCCTCAGTGGGTACTTGTTCGAGTGACAGTAGTCGGCCGGTTTCGGTAACCGGCATAGGCTTGGCAAGGTAACGCGCATTTATCCGATGCCGTTGTCTCGCCATCAAAGCGAGAAGCGGCATCCCGACAGCGGCCAGTTCTGGTGCTGTCTCGATCCTCTTTCATCGACGCTGACCAGCACCTGAGTGACCTCAGGATGCTACGGACGCGCCTGCCTTTTGCGGCGGGCGGGCCAAGCTGACTGCGCCTGTCTGACAGGCGTGGTGCGCAGCGGCAGTACCTGCACGACGGTTTTTCCTCGCGCAGGAGTAACACCATGAACCTCACTCTGTTGAAAGAGTTCTTCGCCGGCTTCCTGCGGACCCGGCACATCGCCCGGCACTTCCGTCGCCTGGCCATGCTCGAAACCGTCACCGACGCCAGCGTCAGCCGCGAAGTGCCGCCGACCCTGGCGCAAACCCTGGTGGCCGCGGCCAACAGCAGCACCACGCAATTGCTCGGCACGTTGGGCAGTCATGCCGAGGGCTTGAACACCCAGGAAGCCGATGCCCTGCGTGTGCAACACGGCCTCAATGAAGTCGAGCACGAGCAGCCGCTGCCGTGGTGGGTGCATCTGTGGCACTGCTACAAAAACCCCTTCAACCTGTTGCTGACCTTGCTGGCGGTGATCTCCTGGCTGACCGAAGACATGAAGGCCGCCACGGTGATTTTCTCCATGGTGGTGCTCTCGACGCTGCTGCGTTTCTGGCAGGAGGCCAAGTCGAACAAGGCCGCCGATGCCTTGAAAGCCATGGTCAGCAACACCGCCACGGTGCTGCGTCGTGATGAGGCCAAGCGCGTCGAGTTGCCGATCAAGCAGTTGGTGCCCGGCGACCTGATCGTGCTGTCGGCCGGTGACATGATTCCCGCCGATTGCCGCGTGCTCAGTGCCAAGGACCTGTTTGTGAGCCAGGCGGCGATGACCGGTGAGTCGATGCCGGTGGAGAAGTTCGCCCAGCATGAGGACGCCAATACCCGCAATCCTCTGGATCTGGACAACATCCTGTTCATGGGCACCAACGTGGTGTCCGGTGCGGCGACGGCGGTGATCCTGACCACCGGCAACAACACCTACTTCGGTGCCCTGGCCCAGCGCGTGACCGCCACTGATCGCGCTACCACTTCGTTCCAGCATGGGGTGAACAAAGTCAGTTGGTTGCTGATCCGCTTTATGTTTGTGATGGCGCCGTTGGTGCTGTTTATCAACGGCTTCACCAAGGGCGACTGGACCGAGGCGCTGCTGTTCGCGTTGTCGATTGCCGTGGGTCTGACCCCGGAAATGCTGCCGATGATCGTCACGTCCACCCTGGCCAAGGGCGCGGTGTTTTTGTCGCGCAAGAAGGTCATCGTCAAGCGCCTGGACGCGATCCAGAACTTCGGCGCGATGGACGTGCTGTGCACCGACAAGACCGGCACCCTGACCCAGGACAAGATTTTCCTGGCGCGCCATGTGGATGTGTGGGGTGAAGAATCCGACGACGTATTGGAAATGGCCTACCTCAACAGCTACTACCAGACTGGCCTGAAGAACCTGCTGGACGTGGCGGTGCTGGAACATGTGGAGGTGCATCGCGAGCTTAAAGTCGGCACCGCCTTCCATAAGGTCGACGAGATCCCATTCGACTTCAACCGCCGCCGTATGTCGGTGGTCGTCGCCGAGCAAGGCTTACCGCACCTGCTGATCTGCAAGGGCGCCGTGGAGGAGATCCTCTCGGTGTGCAACAGCGTGCGCCACGGCGACACCAACGAAGCACTCACCGATGAGCTGTTGGCGCGCATTCGCCAAGTGACCGCAGCGTTCAATGAAGAAGGCCTGCGTGTGGTGGCCGTGGCTGCGCAACCGATGGAACCTGGGCGCGACACCTACAGCTTGGCAGATGAGAACAACCTGACATTGATCGGCTATGTGGCCTTCCTCGACCCGCCCAAGGAAAGCACCGCGCCTGCGCTGAAAGCCCTGAAAGCCCACGGTGTTGCGGTCAAAGTACTGACCGGTGATAACGAACTGGTCACTGCAAAAATCTGCCGCGAAGTGGGATTGGAGCAACAAGGTCTGTTGATGGGCAACGACATCGAAGACATGACTGACGCTGAGTTGGCCAGGGCCGTGGAAACCACCAATGTGTTCGCCAAGCTGACGCCCAGCCATAAGGAGCGCATTGTGCGCCTGCTCAAGGCCAACGGGCATGTGGTGGGTTTCATGGGCGACGGCATCAACGATGCACCGGCGCTGCGCACGGCGGACATCGGTATTTCGGTGGACAGCGCGGTGGACATCGCCAAGGAAGCGGCCGACATCATCCTGTTGGAAAAGAGCCTGATGGTCCTGGAGGAGGGCGTGCTGGAGGGCCGCCGCACTTTTGCCAACATGCTCAAGTACATCAAAATGACCGCCAGCTCCAACTTCGGCAACGTGTTCTCGGTGCTGGTGGCGAGTGCGTTTATCCCGTTTCTGCCGATGCTGCCGATGCACCTGCTCGTGCAAAACCTGCTGTATGACATTTCCCAGATTGCGATCCCGTTCGACCACGTCGATGACGAGATGCTGGCCAAGCCGCAACGCTGGCAGCCGGGGGATGTGGGGCGCTTCATGCTGTTTTTCGGGCCTATCAGTTCGATCTTTGACATCACCACGTTCGCACTCATGTGGTACGTGTTCGATGCCAACACACCAGACCATCAGACGCTGTTCCAGTCGGGCTGGTTTGTGGTGGGGCTGCTGACCCAGACGCTGATCGTGCACATGATTCGCACCCCGAAAATCCCGTTCCTGCAAAGCCGTGCGGCGATGCCGTTGATGGTGATGACGGGCGTGATCATGGCCGTGGGGATTTTCCTGCCAATGGGCCCGCTGGCGCACTACTTCAAATTACAGGCGCTGCCTTCGCTGTACTTTGTGTTTTTGCCGGTGATCCTGCTGGCGTACATGGCGCTGACCCAAGCGGTGAAGGGCTACTACATCCGTAAGTTTGGCTGGCAATGAATAGGGAAGCTCTCCTATGCAAGCAATCAACAACATCAACCTCAACTCCCTGATCGACACCCTGGTCAGCCTCACCGCCGCGTTTATCCTCGGTGGCCTGATCGGTTTCGAGCGCCAGTACCGGCAGCGCACGGCGGGCCTGCGCACCAATGTGCTGGTGGCGGTGGGGGCAGCGATTTTTGTCGACATGGCCAACCGACTCGGTGGCGCGGAAGGCGCGGTGCGAGTGGTTGCGTATGTGGTGTCGGGCATCGGCTTTCTTGGTGCCGGCGTGATCATGCGCGAAGAAGGCAATGTGCGTGGCCTCAATACCGCCGCCACGCTGTGGGCGTCGGCGGCCGTGGGGGCGTGTGCCGGTGCCGACCTGGTGCTCGAAGCGTTGCTGGGCACGCTGTTTGTGCTGGCGGCCAATACGTTGCTGCGGCCAATCGTCAATAACATCAACCGCCAGCCGCTGGATGTGGTGTCGGCGGAAGTCACCAACATCCTGTATGTGATTGCCCGACGTACCCAGCAAACCGCGGTATTGGCGTTGCTGGAATCCGAACTCGCGCGCTGTAACTACCCTGCCAGTGATGTCGACGTGCGTCCGTTCGGCACCGAGGAGGTGGAAATCGAAGCCACACTGGCGGTGACGTCGGTCGACGGTGACGAGTTGGACGCCCTGGTGGTGCGGATTTCCAGGTCGACCCTGGTGGTACAGGCCTTCTGGAGCCCGAGTACCACCGAGTAACGTTCGATGACTCAACCTTGCTGTGCCGAGGAAAAGTCCTACATTTAGTCGAGATTATCCCTTCATTGGAAAAAACAGTCGGTTGTTAAGGTTGCGCGCTTGCGCCTGCTCAGGAATCAAGGCGCGGCTTTACGTGTTTACTGTTTTTTTTCAAAAGGAGGGGCCTTTACTGCCTGAGTTGTTGTAGGGAGTAATCAGCACCGTTTGTCGGAACTGTTACTTTTCACAGGTAGTTGGGTCTCGCGTGATATGTAAGCGTACTGATCTTCTCAGGGGAGTCTTATGAGCAACAAAGCTTTAATAGTGGATGACCACCCTTTTATACGCGCCACCGTCAAATATCTGCTGAAGCAGGAGGGCTTCGACAAAATCTACCAGGCGGGTAACGGCGCTGACGCCATGCAGATTGCTCGCGAAACCCGCCCTGACCTAATCATTCTTGACCTGGCGATGCCTAAGCTCGGTGGGTTGGAGGTGATCAGCCGGATCAAGGCGCTGGAGCTGCCTTGCAGGATCCTGGTGCTGACCTCTTATCTGGCGGTGTTCTTTTCGACTCGTTGCATGCGCGCTGGTGCGATGGGGTTTGTCGCCAAGACAGGTGAACTTGATGAGCTGCAGAAGGCGATCAGGGCGATCAGGTCTGGCTACAGTTGCTTCCCCAGCCTGCCCACCAGTTCGGTGCGTCGCGACGATTTGCAGTCCACTGAGCAGGAGTTGGTGGCGGCGCTGTCTGACCGCGAATTGACGGTGTTGCAAAAGCTGGCGCTGGGCCTGGGTAACAAGGAGATCGCCGAGGACATGCTGTTGAGCCATAAGACCATCAGTACCTACAAAACGCGGCTCAAGGAGAAGTTGCGCATGTCCTCGGTGGTTCATCTGTCCAAGTTTGCCCAGCGCAATCATCTGATCTGAAATGATTACCTCCCGGCTGGCGAAACACGCGGCCATCCTGCTGATGGGGCTGTTGCCTTGGGCGGCGATGGCCATCGAAGCACCCCGCGACCTGAGACTGCTGGGTCACTCCACTTTTGCAAACCCTTCTGTAGTGTTGGACGAGGCCGACTGGCGCTGGCTGCGCGAGCGGCGCACGCTGTCGATGGGCGTGTCGGCCCCTGATTTCGCCCCCTTTGACCTGAGCAGCAACAACGATGAATTGGAGGGCATCACCGCCGATTATGCGGCACTGGTCGCCCAGGCACTGAATGTCTCGATCGACGTGAAGCGGTACGACACCCGCGATGAGGTGATCGATGCCCTCAAGGCCGGCGAGGTAGATTTTGTGGGGTCGGCCAATGGCTATGAGGCGGCTGACTCGGAGTTGGTACTGTCCCGTTCTTACGCCAATGACCAACCTGCGCTGGTAACGCGCGCAGGGGAAAGCCAGGCGCTGAAAGCTGACCTTTCGGGTAAGCGCGTGGCGATGCTCTACCACTACATGCAGCCCGACGCCGTTCAGGCGTTTTATCCCAATGCACAGTTGCTCTTATTTGCCTCGGCCTTCGAAGCCATAGGTGCTGTTGCGTTCGGCCAGGCCGATGTGTACCTGGGGGACGCTATCAGCACTCGTTATCTGATCAACAAGAACCACCTCAACAACGTGCGCATGGCGGATTTTTCCGCACTGGAGGTCAACCCTTTCGGGTTCGCATTCGCCAAGGACAATACACGCCTGTTGGGCATCATCAACGCCGCTTTGGCCGACGTTCCGGCCAGCCAGCAGCTGGAAATCCTACGTCGTTGGAGTGCCGGTGGCAGCGGGTTTCTGGAGGCGGATCAGCTGCGCTTAAGTGAAAGCGAGCAACGCTGGCTGGAGAAGAACCCCCGGGTGAAAATCGCGGTGCTCGACAAGTTTGTGCCGCTGTCTTTTTTCAACGGGCAGGGGCAATTCGAAGGGTTGAGCGCCGAAGTACTGTCGCGCATCAGTTTGCGCACAGGCTTGAAGTTCGATGTGGAGCGCGGCAGTTCGTTGCCCGCGCAAATTGATCAGGCCAGCGCCGGTCGTGTGGACATGCTGGCGGTCGTCACCCCGAGTGCCGAGCGGTCCGAAAAGATCCGTTTTACCCGACCTTACCTGTCCAACCCCTATGTGTTGGTGGTGCGTGCCGACGACGAGCAACTGGTGACCCTGGAAGATATGCCCGGCAAGCGCCTGGCAATCGTTAGCGGCGACAGCCTGGTCGCACAAATCGCCAAGGACTATCCCAATATCGGGTTTGTCGACGCGCAGAACCCTGAGCAGGCAATGGAATGGGTGGCCAATGGCAGCGTCGATGCGACGGCGGTTTCGCTGATCAGCGCGCGCTACATGATCGCGCGCCATTACCTTAAGCGTTTGCGTATCACCAGTACGGTCGGGAGGGAGCCTGCGCGGATTACGTTTGGAGTCAACCGCAGCGAACTGGAGTTGTACTCGATCCTCGACAAGGCATTGTTGAGCATTTCACCCGAAGAAATGGATGAGCTGACCAACCATTGGCGCAGCGAGATCATCATCGAAGACAACTACTGGATGCGTCACCGCAATATGATTATCCAAGGGTTCGGCTTAGCCGCGCTGCTGTTGCTGGTGACGCTGGGCTGGGTGTTCTACCTGCGTAATCTGATTCGCAAACGCGCCCAGGCCGAACGTGCTTTGAGCGACCAGATGCGTTTTATGAGTGTGCTGATTGATGGCACGCCGCACCCCATTTATGTGCGTGATCGCCTGGGTCGCTTGATGGCCTGCAATAACGCCTATCTCGATGTATTCGGGTTCAAGTTGGAAGACGTCATCGGTAAGACAGTGGTGGAAACCGATACAGGTAACCCGCCCCAGGCCCGTTCGTTTCATGCCGATTATTTGCGTTTGATGGAGTTGGGTGAACCGCAGATCCATGACCGCGTGCTCAAGGTGCCGGGTGGTGGCGTTCTGACCATTTACCAGTGGATGCTCCCGTACCGCGATAGCAATGGCAGTGTCGTGGGCATGATTGCGGGCTGGGTGGATGTCAGCGAGCGCCAGCGCTTGTTGCGCCAGTTGCAGGAAGCGAAGGAGGAGGCTGACGCGGCCAATCGTGCCAAGACTACGTTCCTGGCGACCATGAGTCATGAAATCCGCACTCCCATGAACGCTGTGATCGGCATGATCGAGCTGGCGCTGAAGAATGCCGAACAGGGCAGGGCTGACCGGGATGCGCTGGAGGTCGCGTCGGTGGCGTCCCGGGGCATGCTGGAGTTGATCGGCGATATTCTCGACATTGCACGGATCGAATCCGGCCACCTTTCCCTTAGCCTGGAGCCAGCCAATCTGCACGAACTGTTGGCCTCCGTGGCGCGGGTGTTTGAGGGGTTGGCGAGGGACAAGGGCCTGTTGCTGCGAGTGGAACTTGACCCGTTGATAGATCGACCCGTGATCGTCGACCCGCTGCGCTTCAAGCAGGTGGTGTCCAATTTATTGGGCAATGCGATCAAGTTCACCGCCTCCGGTCAAGTGTCGCTGGGCGCCCAGGGCGTACCTGTGTTGGACAGTGACCAACTGAACGTGCGGTTGTGGGTGGAGGATTCGGGCATTGGCATCAGCGCCGAAGACCAGCAGCGCTTGTTCAACCCCTTTATCCAAGGCAGTAATAATGAGCAGCCAGGGCGAAGTGGGTCGGGTCTGGGGTTGGTGATCAGCCGTAACCTGTGCGAGATGATGGGCGGTCAACTGCATTTGAGTAGCGTGCTGGGCAAGGGCACGCGAGTGGACGTGACATTGGCGCTTGCAATGACCACCGCCCTTCCGGTCTCTGCACCGGTCCCGCATATACCGCCTGCCCGTGGGTTAAACATTCTGGTGGTGGATGATTACCCAGCCAACCGCTTGTTACTGGCTCGACAACTGAGTTTTCTGGGGCATCGCATCACTTCGGCAGAGGACGGTGCACAAGGATTTGCACTGTGGCAGGCCGGACATTTTGATGGCGTGATCACCGATTGCAATATGCCCTTCAAGGATGGTTACGCGTTGGCGCGTGACATTCGTGCACAAGAGCACCAGCTTGGGTTGACGCCGTGCCTGTTACTTGGGTTCACCGCCAACGCACTGCCGCAAGAGGCTGAACGCTGCCGGCAAGCAGGCATGGACGGTTGCCTGTTTAAACCTACCGGCCTTGAGGACTTGCGCTTGGCCTTGGCACCACGGACCGCCGGAGTCGCCACGGATAACGCCGGAGCAGCGTTTGATTTAAGCCCGCTGCTCACGCTGACGCAGGGCGATGACGATGCTCTCAGCGAACTGCTGACGCCTTTGCTGGACAGCCTCGAAGAGGACCGTGCTTTGCTGTCGACGCTGAAAGGGCAAGGCGCTTTCGCCAAGCTTCACGACCTGGCTCATCGTGTCAAAGGAGGCGCGCGCTTGGTCAAGGCTGAGGTGCTGACCTCCTGCTGCGAGACCTTGGAGGGCGCATGTGAGCGGCGTGATAGGGGGGCGTTGGACGCTGCAGTTGAGTCCGTAGACGCGGCCATCGAACAGTTGCAGCACAGCCTGAGTCGTTATGGCAATCAGGCTTGACTGAGGAGGAGGGCCATTCGGTTGATTTGGGAGAACTCCTACGCGAAGCGGGAATATGCCTGATTTTGTCTTCGGGATATGTCTGGAAAATAGGCGGCGCTCACTGACGAGCGCTGCCTGCCCAGGTGTTTGCCATGCCGAACAAAGCACTGACCATCCTGATTGCTGATGAACAACACCTGCAACGGTTGTACATCGAAAAAATGCTCAATCAGTTGGGGTACCACCGGATCGTGCCGGTACAAACCTTCGAAGAAGTCCAGATACTCACGGCTATCCCAGCCGAACCCTTTGACGTGCTGATTATCAGCGCGGGTTTGATAACCCATGGCTGCGGGCCCCAGCCCCAGGTGCGCCATGTACTGGTCTACGATCACCTGGATCTGGGGGCACCCTGCGGCGCAACATCGGCGGTGGTGGTACGGCTTCCCGGTGTGCCGGACAACGTCAATCTCGAACATTTCATGGACATTATCGACCCACCCGAGGCCACGGTCGGCCTGCGGGTGTTGCCGTGGCTGCGCGAATTATCGCGCAAAACGGTGGCCGGGGTTTAGTCCCACTTCGGCGCGATGCCCTTGGGGCTGGTCAAGCGGTGGCCACGTTCCAGCCCGGCAATCTGCGCCATATCGGCAGGGCTCAAGGTCAGCTGCATGGCCTTGAGGTTGCTTTCCAGATTGGCGTGTTTGGTTGACGATGGGATGACCGCGTAACCCAACTGCATGGCCCAGGCCAGGGCGACTTGTGCCGGGGTGGCTTGGTGGTGCTTCGCGATCTGCTGGATCACGGGGTCTTTGAGCACTTCGCCGTAAGCCAGAGTCATGTATGAGGTGATCTGGATACCGTTGGCGGTGGCAAAATCCACGACGTGCTGGTTTTGCAGGTAGGGGTGCAGTTCGATTTGGTTGGTAGCGATGTGCTCGGCGCCCACGGCTGCGATGGCCTGCTTCATCAGGTCGATGGTGAAGTTGGAAATACCAATCTGGCGCGTCAGGCCCATGCGTTTGGCTTCCAGCAACTGCCCCATGAACTCGGCGACGGGCACTTGGTCTTCCGGCGATGGCCAGTGGATCAGGGTCAGGTCCAGGTAATCGGTCTTGAGCTTGCGCAGGCTTTCCTTGAGGCTTGGGATCAGTTGGCCTTCGGCGAAATTGGCGATCCAGATCTTGCTGGTGATAAACAGCTCACCCCTTGGGATGCCACTGTCGGCGATAGCTTGGCCAACATCTGCTTCGTTCTCGTAGATTTGCGCGGTGTCGATGGCGCGGTAGCCCAGTTCAAGGCCGGTGCTGACGGAGTCGATTACCACTTGGCCTTGCAGGCGAAAGGTGCCGAGGCCGAAGGCGGGGACTTTTTGCGTGAGGATAGACATCAGTAACTCCATTAGGGCTGTAGGCAATGGAGTCAAGTATCCCCTCGTCGTTCCTTCGCAAACACAGTCGAATCCGAAAAGGACTCTTGACTGAATGTCACGAATGGCAAGTGTGTGGAGCTGGGGCATGAGGCGCTGTACCCACTGTAGCAGCGCCTTGAACGATCAATCTTAAGCGCGCAGGCGCTCGGCAGCCGCACGCAACAACTGCTCGGTGGCGGTCCAGCCCAGGCAGCCGTCTGTCACTGACACACCGTATTTCATCGAAGGGCTCAACGGCTGGCATCCTTCGAACAGATGGCTTTCGAGCATCATGCCGATCAGCGAAGTGTCACCCTGCAAGCGTTGCTCCAGCACGTCATTGAAGACGGCCGGCTGACGCAGTGGATCCTTGCCGCTGTTAGCGTGGCTGCAATCGACCATGATCCGTGGCATGACCTTGGATTGGGTCAGGCCGTGCTTCACCTCTGCCACGCTCTGAGCATCGTAGTTCGGCCCACGGTGACCACCGCGCAGCACCAGGTGGGTATCGGGGTTACCTGAGGTCTGAATGATGGCCGGGTGGCCCTGGCTGTCGACGCCGAAGTGACGGTGCGGATGGGACGCCGAACGCATGGCGTCACAGGCAATCGCGACGCCGCCGTCGGTGCCGTTCTTGAAACCCACGGGCATGCCCAGGCCGCTGGCCATTTCGCGGTGGATCTGCGATTCCGTGGTGCGCGCGCCAATCGCCACCCAGCTGAGCAGGTCATCGAAGTAGCCGGCGGCCATGGGTTGCAGCAGTTCAGTGGCGACGGGCAGGCCCAGGCGTAGCATCTCGCGCATCAGTTCGCGTGACAGGGTTAAACCGGCGGCCATGTCATCACTGCCATCCAGGCGAGGATCGTAGGCCAGGCCTTTCCAGCCGATCGTCGTGCGTGGTTTTTCGACGTAGGCGCGGATCACCAGCAACATCTGGTCACTGACCTCAAGGGCCAGTTTCTTCAGGTTGCGGGCGTATTCCATGGCCGATTCCGGGTCGTGGATCGAGCATGGGCCGACGATCACCAGCAAGCGGGAATCTTCGCCATTGAGGATGGCGCGCACGGCTTGGCGATGGGCGTGGATCTGTTCAGTGAGGAACGGGCTGAGGGGCAGTTGGTGCTTGAGCTCAAGGGAGCTGGGCAGACGCTGGGTCAGGGTTTCATTGGCGCAAGTCAGAGCGGCAACGGGTAGAGCGGCGACGGAGGAGTTCATATTCAAGGCTTCCTGGTCAAGCGGCGGGCTATTCCCGCGCGCTTGGCCTACTGGGGTGTTCGACAATTGGCCGTATCGGCTACGTGTGTTGGCTTGCCACCAATAGGTGACCGATCGGAGGCGGCAGGCTGTCCCGAGCGGAGCTTGCTAAATCGCCATGCAGTGCAAGTGTCGTAGCGGTAATAGGTGGCGTAGTTCATGTCGTGATTCCTTTAAGTGTTCTTGACCAAGTCGAAAAGTGTATGGAGGCCTGAAAAACAAAACCCCCGGTCGGGGAGCCGACCGGGGGTTAGATTTCTCTGGTAGGCGACCCCTTGAGTAGTGGGCGCCGATTTCAGGTATCAGGCGCGCCAGTGGCTAAACCAATACCCAAAATAAAAGCTGACCAGTGCGCTCGAACCGTTCACACGGGTAGCCGACACCGAGCGCTGGGCGCTGGCAGCAGGGCAAACCTTAGTGTGGGTGAGTTGCAACATGGTGTGTCTCCAAATGATGGTCGGAGCTTACTAGAGGCAAGCAGGGAGATTCAATCAGTAATTTCTATTGTATGGGGGTACTTACGGCTATGGGGTGAGTGCCGATATGCTGGTCACACTCACATACCGATTGCTTGGACGCGACCATGACTGCCTTCAGCCTTGCTGCTGCTCAATCCATTTCCATTGCGGGCGATGTGCCGGCAAACATCGAACGTCATTTGGCATTTATGCGTGCCGCAGCGGAGCAGGGGGTGCAATTGCTGGTATTCCCCGAGTTGTCGTTGACGGGCTATGAGCCGTCGCTGGCCGCTGAACTGGCGATTGCGCCAGAGGATCGGGTGCTGGCGCCCTTGCGTGAAATGGCGCAGGAGCTGCGACTGACGGCGGTGGTGGGTATGCCGATCCGACTGGCGCCAGAGGCGGGTGTGTTGATCGGTGCTCTGGTGCTGGGCGCGGACGGCTCCCTGGCGGTCTATACCAAGCAACATCTGCATGACGGCGAAGAAGCCGCGTTTGTCCCAGGGCAGGGCGGTGCTGTTGTTGAATTTGGGGCTGACCGGATTTCACTGGCGGTGTGTGCAGACTTTTCCCACGCCAGTCATCCGCGTGCTGCGGCGCAAGTGGGCGCCACTGTCTATGCCGCCGGTGTGCTGATCAGTGAAGGCGGCTACGCAACTGACAGTGCGCTGCTCCAAGGCTACGCCGCTGAATATGGCTTGCTGGTGTTGATGGCGAACCATGGTGGGCCTTCGGGTGGCTGGGCCTGCGCGGGTCGCAGTGCGATCTGGGCCGCCGATGGCAGTTTGCTTGCTGTTGTGCCCGGGGTAGGGAATGCGCTGCTGATCGCGAGTCGCCACGCCGAGCGTTGGACCAGCCAAGTGATAGCTCTGTAAATGGCCTTTCACCTGCGCGCTGCGACCGACCAGCACCTGCCCTTTGCACGAACGCTGACCCAACAAGCCATGGCCCGCTATTACGTTCAGTACGGGTTGTTGTGGTCCAACGATGGCTTCGACACCGCGTGGGCAGGTCGGGAAAACTGGCTGATTTGCCGGGACGACACCGTTTTGGGGTTTATCAGTCTGAGCCGTGATAGCCGGGCGCTCTACATTCGGGAGTTGCATCTGCTCGAAGACTGTCGCGGGATCGGCGCCGGGAGTTGGGTATTGGCGCAGATGACGCTCAAGGCGCAGGTGCTGGGCCTGTTGCGCCTGACCGTGTTCAAGACGAATCCGGCCAAAAAACTCTATCTGCGTATGGGATTCAATATCGTGGGCGAAGAAGACTACTTCTTGCGTATGGAGCGTGTCTGCAGCTAAACCATGCGTTCAATCCTAATAAGCGCATACTGGCTTCAGGAGTTGACTTCCTGATCGGCGTTTTGGCCATCAGCCTCAGAAAGGATAATCCCTTCTTTCATACCCAAAAGGACCGCTACCTTGTGGGCCTCCCCACGCCGTCCCTTTTTGCGCCCAGCGAGCACTTGATAGGTGGTTGCCGGATCGACGCCATGTTCTCGAGCGAACGCTTGAACTGACTTGCCTTGGTGTTCCAGCCAGGCCTTGGCTTGTGCTGCGGTACGGATTCCGGGCATAGTTCAAAACCGTTCAAGTTTGTTTAAATAAGGGATGAGAGTGTCACCTCTTGGGGTGTGCCAAACAGGATCATACATCCAAATGAGTGGAATCGGTTTGCGTTTGAGGCAAGAAAGGGAGCGACTTGGTCTGTCGCAAAAAGTATTTGGTGAAATCGGAGGCGTTGAAGCCAACGCACAAGGTAAATACGAAAGTGGAGGACGTGCACCTAAAGCGGACTACTTGTCTCGCGTCGCCGCGAGAGGTGTGGATGTGCTGTACGTTTTGACTGGCGCAGCCACGCCGATTCAATTGGAAAACCTGAGCCACATCGAAGAGAAGGTACTCGGGGATTACCGCGCAATGTTCAAGGAAGACCAGGCTGCGATCCGTCGCCTGACCTCTACTTTGGCCGAGCATTCATCGTCGATGAATGGAAAAGCCAAGCCAAACCCCCAGGATTCCTGACGCTTCGCCCAGCAAATTGAGCCATCCGCCTCCCGGCGGGTGGCCGTCGCTTAACCAAACTCCATATATATGACGCGTGCAACTAGGTCTGCGCCTTGGTTTTTTGCTAAGGTGTTCGGCAACCTATAAGACCATTTCGCGAGGTGTCTGCTTGATTAGGGTGCTAGTAGTCGATGACCATGATCTCGTTCGTACAGGCATTACACGAATGCTGGCTGACATCGATGGCCTGCAAGTAGTCGGCCAGGCCGAGTCGGGGGAGGAATCCCTGATTAAGGCCCGGGAGTTGAAACCCGATGTGGTGTTGATGGACGTCAAGATGCCTGGGATCGGCGGTCTTGGTGCAACGACCAAATTGCTGCGCAGCCATCCGGACATCAAAGTCGTGGTGGTGACTGTGTGCGAGGAAGACCCGTTCCCGACACGTCTGCTGCAGGCTGGTGCTGCGGGTTACCTCACTAAAGGGGCAGGCTTGGCGGAAATGGTCCAAGCCATTCGCCTGGTGTTTGCCGGCCAGCGCTACATCAGCCCGCAGATTGCTCAGCAGTTGGCCATCAAGTCCTTCCAGCCTGTCAGCGACTCGCCGTTTGATGCACTGTCGGAGCGGGAAATCCAGATCGCCTTGATGATCGTCGGTTGCCAGAAGGTGCAGACGATTTCCGACAAACTGTGCCTCTCACCCAAGACCGTTAATACCTACCGCTATCGCATTTTCGAGAAGCTCGCCATCAGCAGTGATGTTGAATTGACCCTGCTCGCGGTGCGCCACGGCATGGTGGACGCCAGCGCCTGACATGACCACACCGTTTGATCCGAGTGCCTTTCTCTCAACCTGCAGTGGCCGCCCTGGCGTGTACCGCATGTTCGACAGCGAGGCCCGCCTGCTTTACGTCGGCAAAGCCAAGAACCTGAAGAATCGTCTGGCGAGCTATTTTCGCAAGAGCGGTCTCGCGCCGAAAACTGCCGCCCTGGTAGCGCGCATCGCCCAGGTCGAAACCACCATCACCGCCAATGAGACCGAAGCGCTGTTGCTTGAGCAAACCCTGATCAAGGAATGGCGGCCGCCCTACAACATTCTGCTGCGTGACGATAAATCCTACCCCTATGTGTTTTTATCGGACGGTAATTTCCCGCGCCTGAGCATTCACCGCGGGGCGAAGAAGGCGAAGGGCAAGTACTTCGGGCCTTATCCCAGCGCTGGGGCAATTCGTGAAAGCTTGAGCCTGCTGCAAAAAACCTTTTTTGTGCGCCAGTGTGAAGACAGTTTCTACAAGAATCGCACGCGGCCTTGCCTGCAATATCAGATCAAACGCTGCAAAGCGCCTTGTGTGGGCCTGGTGGAGCCGTCGGAGTACGCCGAGGATGTGCGCCATTCGGTGATGTTCCTAGAAGGACGCAGCAATGCGCTCACCGATGAGCTATCGGCAGCCATGGAGCAGGCGGCGAGTACCCTGGATTTTGAGCGGGCTGCGGAGCTACGCGACCAGGTCTCCTTGCTGCGCCGTGTCCAGGACCAACAAAGCATGGAAGGTGGCACCGGCGACGTTGACGTGATCGCGGCCTTCGTCAACCCGGGCGGCGCTTGTGTGCACCTGATCAGTGTGCGCGGCGGGCGAGTGCTCGGCAGCAAGAACTTCTTCCCGCAGACCGGTATCGACGAGGAAGTGGCCGAAGTCATGGCCGCCTTCCTGGGCCAGTACTACGTGAGCAGCCCTGAGCGCGACCTGCCGTCGGAGCTGATCGTCAACGTAGTGCACGAAGACTTCCCCACCTTGATCGAGGCGATCCACGAACTGCGTGGCCGCGAGCTGGACATCAGCCACCGCGTACGCGGCACCCGCGCGCGTTGGCAGCAATTGGCGGTGACCAATGCCGAGCAGGCCCTGAGTGCGCGCCTGGCCAACCGGCAGCATGTGGCCGCACGTTTCGACGCCCTGGCCGAAGTCCTCAATCTGGACGAGCCACCACAGCGCCTGGAGTGCTACGACATCAGCCACTCCAGCGGCGAGGCCACCGTAGCCTCCTGTGTGGTGTTTGGTCCGGAAGGGCCGATCAAGTCCGACTACCGGCGCTACAACATCGAAGGTGTGACCGCCGGCGATGACTACGCCGCCATGCACCAGGCTCTCACGCGCCGCTTCAGTAAGTTGAAGGACGGGGAGGGCAAGTTGCCGGATATCCTCCTGGTCGACGGCGGCAAGGGGCAACTTTCCATGGCCCGCGACGTGCTCAACGAGCTGGCGGTACCTGACCTGATCCTGCTCGGCGTGGCCAAGGGGGCCACACGCAAAGCGGGTTTCGAGACGTTGTACTTGAATGATGCCGCCCATGAGTTCACTTTGAAGGGCGATTCGCCCGCGCTGCATTTGATTCAACAGATTCGCGACGAAGCTCACCGTTTCGCCATTACCGGCCACCGCGCACGCCGTGGCAAAACCCGGCGAACCTCAACTCTGGAAGGGGTGGCCGGGGTCGGCCCGACGCGACGTCGCGACTTGCTTAAACATTTTGGTGGCTTGCAGGAGCTGTCCCGTGCCAGCATTGACGAGATAGCCAAAGCACCCGGTATCAGTAAAAAGCTCGCTGAGCTGATTTATGCGAATCTGCACAGCGAATAGAATGCCTTTCCACCTCGTAGCCAGTTGTGCCGATGAATATCCCTAATCTGATCACCGTTCTACGCGTCTTGCTTATCCCGATTTTCATTTTGTTGTTCTATCTGCCGTACGAATGGAGCTACTTGGCCTCCAGTTCGGTGTTCGCCTTTGCGGCTGCCACCGACTGGCTTGACGGCTACCTGGCCCGCCGCTTGGAGCAGAGCACGCCTTTTGGCGCGTTCCTGGACCCCGTGGCCGACAAGCTGATGGTGGCTGTCGCTCTGGTCCTGCTGGTGCAAGAGCACGGTAATCTGTGGCTGACACTGCCGGCCGCGGTGATCATCGGTCGTGAGATCGTCGTTTCGGCTCTGCGCGAATGGATGGCCGAAATTGGCGCCCGCGCCCACGTAGCCGTGTCCAACATGGGGAAATGGAAAACTGCCGCGCAAATGCTCGCGCTGGTCATCCTGCTGGCGAACCCGTCGGATTTCTCCTTTTGGGTATTGCTGGGCTACGCCTTGCTGCTTATCGCCGCCGGTCTGACCCTGTGGTCGATGCTCCAGTATCTGCGCGCTGCCTGGCCACATCTGCGCACTACTGTTGAAAAGAAATAAAACTTTTTTGAATCAAGAGGTTGACGGGTGCTCAGGATTCTATAGAATGCGCATCACCAAGCGGGAATAGCTCAGTTGGTAGAGCACGACCTTGCCAAGGTCGGGGTCGCGAGTTCGAGTCTCGTTTCCCGCTCCAAGCATTACGAAAAAGCCACTCAATAGAGTGGCTTTTTTTTGCCTGTGATTTATGGAATGGACGCTTCGGCGTCTTTTTTCGTTTCTGCGCAAAACCACTGTAAACCAGGGTAATCCCGTACGTTTGAGTAGTGTCTTATGGCGTTTTTACGGGGCGCCTGGAAATCGTATGTTGGCTTGCCTCTTCAGGTTATCGGAGGAGTATTGGGTGCTGACTCTTTAACAGGAACTCAGCAACTTTGACGGCTTGTCACCCATGCTGATCCGCCAGTTTGTGTTCCAGGTAGTGAATGTTCACACCACCTTCGCAGAAGCCTTCATCACGAACCAGGTCCCGATGCAGCGGGATGTTGGTCTTGATGCCATCGACCACGATTTCGTCCAGGGCGTTACGCATGCGGGCCATGGCCTCGTCGCGGGTGGCGCCCCAGGTGATCAGCTTGCCGATCAGCGAGTCATAGTTGGA